>NZ_JACHVA010000082.1 GCF_014230055.1 Puniceicoccus vermicola
ACTCGCTCATCACTTCACGGGCCTTTGCCGTGAGATTGCTCCCGAGATTACCCGCAACAGCGGACTCCTGGCGATCCTGCGAACCCGACCCGGGCGCCTCTCGCAAAAACAGATCCGACGCCGTCAGGAACTCTTCGACAAGCACCCAACCCTCGAGCCCCTCTATCTCAAACGATGGCAAATCCACTCCCTTCTCTGCCAGAAGTCCTGCACAGCAAAGAAGTGTCGATCAAATGCCAAAGAGCTCTATCGACATATCGAAGAACTACAACAACAGGGCTTTGCACAACTCAAAACCCTCGCCAAGACCCTCCAACAATGGATCGAGCCCATCGCCACCATGTGGCGATTTACCAAAAACAATGCCATCACCGAAGGCTTCCACAGAAAAATGAAACTCATCCAAAGAAGAGCCTTCGGCTTCAGAAACTTTGAAAATTACCGACTGCGCGTCCTCGCTCAGTGCCAATGAACACACACAATAATCCTAAAGAAAAATAATCACAAATTATGCCCGGTCCCCAAACTTTGGAGTAGACCCACCCCCGGTCCCCACACTTTGGAGTAGACCCAGCATGGTGCGGGCGGAGGGAGTCGAACCCTCGTCTCAACCTTGGGAAGGTCACATAATAGCCGTTATACGACGCCCGCTTTAACTTGCTGATTTTCAGCTACTTACGAAACTATTCTTTTGGAAATTGCTCAAAATTGAGCAGAATTTAGCCAATATTTTCCAGTTTTTAGCACTTGTAGCACTTGGAGTAGCACTCCAGTTTGGGACCAATGAAAGCGACGATCCCAAAGATTCAGAAGAAGAAATATCCAAGTGGAAAACCATATTGGCTAGTGTCCTTTTCCGCAGATGGGAAGCAAGTCAGAAAAAAGTTCACGGATCAAAATTCAGCCGATGAATTCAAGCGAAATCAAGTTAGGCGCTATCATGGAGGTCTGAGTTTGGGCGCTCAGGATGAGGCGAGGGAGGGATACGAGATATTTCGGGCGAAATGGGGGGTTCACCCAAGTTTGGAGAATCTGGGATTTGCCGATTTTGTGCGTCAGGCGCTGGAAACATATCAGCCGCCCAAGGGGGATCTGGAGGAGATAGTACGGGAATTTCTGAGAATCAAAAAAACTCAGGGGCTAAGAACTATCACTTTGGAGCAAATCGAAAGGTATATGTTCTGCTTCTTGGATGCGTTTCGAGGTGTAGACCTTGCCCGAATCTCCAAGGCTGATCTTGAGGACTATTTATTTCAGCCAAACGCCGCAGGGAAAAAGAAACCAAATCAGAATGAGATCGACACGATACGGAGCTTTTTCAATTGGGCCACGGGCGAATCTCCAAAGACCCCGATTGAGAAACCTATTCTTACAAATAATCCTTTTCGGGGCTGGGTATCGAGGCGAAAGGACAAAGAAGCCCTGATCGCCGTTCATGACTATGAGGAGTGCCAATTGCTACTTGAGGAGGCGACAAATTGCGGGGGGCAGAAAATGGTTGCGTGGATGCTTCATACGGGAATGCGGCCAACGGAATCGGTCAAGTTTTGGAAGGTGTACAGCTGGGCGAATATCGACAGAAAAAATGGGCTTATCCATGTGCCAGGAGCGGTGAGTAAAACAAGGAGGCCCCGCGAGATCGTTATTAGCCCCGCATTAGCGGCATGGTTGGACTTCTACGACGGGGAAAAGTTTTTCACGTTTAAAAATGAAAAAACTTGGGCATGGCACTATGTCCAAATCCGAAAGGTTATTCCCGAGAAAAAGCGGGCTAAGGATACGCTGAGGCATACCAAGATATCAGTTATGATCCGTGAGGGGGTGCCCATCGATGTTGTTGCAGCGCAAATGGGCAATAGCAGGGAGATTATTCAGAATCATTATTTGCGCCTTATGAGCGAGGAGGAGGCCGAAAAAATTGCAAACCTCACTCCCGAGCAAGTTCCCGCTCACGATCCCCGCAAGCGGAAATAACGTTCCAGTTGTCCGGTCTCCCAGCGTAAGATCTTTCTTCCCGCGCCGATTTGATCTGCCCCAAGGAGGGGTGGGGGAAGCTGGCCACGGCGGCGCATTCGGTCCACCGTTGAAGATGAAACCCCTAGCATCTGTGCTAGATCATCTTTAGTGAGGAGTTCCATTGCGGATGCGTTCAATTCTTTCCAGTTCTTGTTCGTACGCTGCCTTCTTGGCTATTGTTAGCTGCTTTTCTTTTTTGATATACTTCAAAAAGCTGTTGTAAATTGTTGAATAAAAATATGATACGGGGTTTTTCCTTGTGTTTATATCAAACTTTTTCGTAGCTACTGCATTGATACAACGCTCCAGCGCGTATCCCTTCATTTCGTCTAAATACGAATAATCTTTGAAATTCTTCCGGCTCCCAGTCTTTCCAATCAAATCGGTAATGATGACTCCAAGGCAGGGGGAGAATACGTCATTCTCATAATATCGGCGAAGTTCGCCCAAAAATTCACGGTTTGAGATCCTCATGAGACTTTTAGTTGGGGTTCAATACCCGTTGTTTCGAAGCACTCGTTCCAAAGGTATTGAGTGGTTAGGCCGATAGACGAAGATCCAACTCGAATGGAATCATGGATCGTCAGGCAGGGGATGTTGAGTTGGCGCAATTTCTCGACCACCGAAAAGATTATCTGGGACTCCTTTTTCTGAAGCAGACAGGCGAAATAGCTATTTCCCGTCTTTTCCTCGCCCTTCCCGTTGGGGTTAGCTTCTTTGAGGTCGAAAATAATTTGCCATAGTTCAGGGAGTTTTTCTTTCAGTTTTTTGCCATAGGAGCCGTTCATATATTTCGCTGCTCCAAACAGGATAGATCGGTAGGCTTTCTTTTTGACCTCATCCCGAGATTCGTCCTCGCCGAAAATATCAATGTAAAAATCTCCCTTTTGAATGAGGAGAATATATTTCTCCTTCTCCGTGGAATTCGCCGGATAAAGGGTGGCGAGCAAGTAGGGTTGACAGCAAGCTATGTCTACTTCTTGCGTCTTTTCGCCCCCGAGAAGGGCTTGTGAGCGGATCGAGGAGGGTTGGAGCGCAAAAGGGTAGTAAAGCCTTCCTGTGGGGCTCAGGGTGTGATCAAAACACTTAGCTAAGGTGTGGTAGTCCTCGCAGTTCAGTTCCAACACGTCCAATGAGCCTAGAACATGCTGGTATCGGGACCGGGTGTCTGGTCCTCGTTTGACCTTGCAAGAATAAGCCGCCTTCCGGGATAGGGTTGAAGCGCCCCGCAGTTTTTCGATCTTTTTTGAAATTTTCCCCCTAGGGTCTAGCTCGTGAGGAGCCATTTTTGCCGAAGCGTAGGGTTCGCACAGTTCATAATGATAGCATTTTTTTCCTTTTTTGTAGCTTCCATCGTTTTTTATTATCTTATTTTTCTTTAAATAGCTCATTGCTGGCCCGTATTGGCGGGTTCCAAGCATTTTAACTAGGGAGGAGCTAGGCAGGTAGACATACTCATTTTTATAAATTCGTTTAAAAAATAGAATTTGATGAACGACGTAGGCGCAATGGTCAATTAGGCCAGTCGGACAGCCTTCATAGGAAAGGTTTTTTGGTTTTAATAACTTCATACCCGGTATTACACTTTTTTAGTGCCTTCGTGACGCAAAATTTGAACTTTTTTCTTCATTTTTCTAATTATCAAGGCGAGGTCCGGATTTTTCATCGATTTTTTGAAGAAATTTCCATAAATTCTGCAAAGTGTTGATAATTAGCAAAATAAAGAACATTTATTTTTTGAGCGAAAAAGCCCTTATAATTTCGTAAATGCTTAAGCCCAAGGGCTTTATTCCCGAAGGGAATACAAAATGTCTATTATTATGTTATTGTTAAGTATATATATTTGTACTGTTATAGTATAAGTATTGTTATCATATTATTATATTATTAAGTATGTTAGTATTGTTGTTTTGTATTTTTTAAGTAGTAAAAAAGTAGCCGGATTTTCTTTGAGTTATTTAAATTTTACGGAAAAACTGGTCTTCGATAACAGAAACTCAATTATTTTTAATTATTTTCGGAAATCCCTTCACAAAATTTTTCGTAAGTGTAATAACTTATATGGCACTTCGAAAAATTAATTCAAATTACTCCGCCGATTACTGGCAAAAAACAAAAGCTTGGGCTGACCGTTTTACTCCCGCTGCGAAACGAATTTTGGGCGAATACCTTATTTCCGATTCCTCGTTCGACGACGACATGAAAAAAGGTTTCGACCTTGAGGTGAAGTCTGCGACATTCGCGCTCCGAGTGCGGAAGCATTCCTATTTTGCTAACCCCAGAACGCGAGGTGACATCACCATTCGAACCTCGTGCAACGCGACTGAAACTGAGATCGATAAGCTCAAGACGGGCCGATGCGCTGATTACTATTTTCTTGGCTATGCAGCTAAAGAAGGGGCGGATCTCGCAGAATGGGTGATTTTGGATACCCGAAAGCTCGCTGATTTTCTCGTGAAGCACGAGGCCGATTATCAGCCCATCCGTTCTTCTGCCAATGGAACCAGCTTCATCTGCATCAACGTTCGAGATCTGCCCGGAGAAGCCATTTTTGCCGCATCGGAGGGGTTGTCATGGAGCTGATTGTTGCTGGTTTTTTCCTGTCTTTGGGATTGGGCTTGGTTTTCGCGCTCGGACAAAGCCGAAAGGAGAAACGATTTTTGTTTCTTCTTCTACTATTGGGGATATGGGCAGGAGGTCTGATATGAGCGAGCTCTACGATCCAATTTTGCAGCTTTTCGAATGGATTGGGGAGAACGAGGGGAAAGAAGTTCCGCTGAGGTTTGAATGCGTGTGCCAGTTCCTTTTTCCCGCCTTGGCAACCTATGAGTTGGATTTGCCAGCGGAACTGACAGACAAATTCCAGAAAAAATTTAATCTGAAAAAACGGAAATCCAGGAACAGGACAAAGGAAGCGAGAATTATTCAACTGGTTGGCTTGCTGGATCGGGCTATCCAGAAAAATGAAGGGGAGGTGCCTGAGCCCGTGTTGACGACGCTAAAGCGATTGTCAGGAGGTAGGAGGCTGAGATGCAGCTATCCGGGTTCCTGCGAGGGGTAAATATTTCCAATGTATGGACATTGGGATATATCCGAAGTGGGGGAGTTTGATCCGGCCAATTTCTTTGGATTTGTCTACCAAATCAGTTTGTGGATCGGTGGGGAAACCTTCGTCTACATTGGACGTAAGGCTTTTTCCTCCTCTCCAAAGTGGCAAAACTACAAATCCTCCTCCTCCAGCGTCAAAAATCTGAGGAGGGAAGCTGAGAAAGTGGAATATACGATTCTTGAGCTTGCAAAGACCAAGCGGGAACTAACCTATCTGGAAGCCAAATATCTGTTTACGAATAACGTTTTGGAGAGTGACCGATTTTTGAATCGAAATATTCTCGGGCGGTTCTTTTCGCAAAAATAGTAAGGTAGATTTATTTCTTATATTTTGCTCGCTTGTTTATCTTTCTTGCAGCTTCTAGGTCAGTCACAAACGATCTTAATTCTTCTACGTTTGGAGGGGTGCTCATTCGCAGGAATGATTTTATGTTTTGATCGAAAAATATTTCGATTTCGTCATGTGCCGAAGTAAAGAACGATAGTAATTCATCTGTGTAATGGTCTTGTTTTTCGGAGATCAAAACAAATTCCGGGGAAGGGAGGAGATGGTGTACTAGCCAATTTCGCTTGGATGAAAGCTTGTTTAGAAGTTCGTTTCGGATTCCCTTCTTTTTGAGTTCTCGAAATTCTTCAATTAGCTCCCCCATTGATTTATTTCGGCATTTGGCAAGTTCGTCGGTGATTTTTTGGGAATTGTATTCTTTTGAGTATTTGTAGAAGCATACTGTTATTGCTAGTTTTAACTCAATTAATTGGCAAACAAATAAGCATCTACCTATGTTTTCAAAGAAACGACGGTTGTGTTCGTTGTCTTCGTTAGGTTTTTGGTTGGTCTCCATAAGGTTTTGTGGGTTTTAAATCTTTTCGGTGTATTCCTCTCCGATGATATTCTCGAATTTGCAGGTGAATAGAATTTTCTCTCCTTCTTTAATGTCGAAATGAGGGTAAATTTCTTCTCCCATGGGGTGCCAGCATGGTTCTTTATCAGGAAAGGATTCTCGTCTTCCCCATCTTTTATGCTTGTAGCCTTGGTTGTCGGATAATTTAAACAGATAGTCTGACTCTGATAACTTTACGACTGCGACGTATTCAGTATCTTTTTCGCCGAAAATGTTATCATAATCAGATTCAATTTGGATTTTTTTAAATCCATACTTTTTTTCTTCTTTTGATATTTCTGATGAGTAAATGGGATTCATGGAAGTTGATTGTTGGTGATTGGGTTTTGATTTATTCTGTCGAGGTTGTATTTATGGTTAGCGAGAATATATGTAAAAGAATTGTCTAAACAGAATTCTTTTTGTGTCGATAGATATTTGGATGCGGCTCCAATGTACTGTTTTCTTTTTTCTTCAAAATACTCTCCCATGGGATTGAGGTCTTTTGTGTCCTGCATTCTTGCGGTATGATATTTTCCGCTAGGGTAGATGTGGTAGATTAGATCTTTCTCCTTTTTCGCTATTTCTTTTAGTTCTTCTGTGTCGAATAGATTGGGTTTACTTTCTTCAATTCTGGGAATAAGGTTGTCTATTGGCCCTTCTATAAGGGTGGTGAAAGTGGAATTAGCTAGTTTCTTATCCGTTATGTCTTCGTTCTCGCATACTATCAATGTCGCGATACAAGATTTAATTGCTTGGAGGTTTATGAGTGAGCGACCAATAATTTGATCAATTTCGATTTTGTAGTTCATGGCGATTTCCTGTTGGAGTTGTTGGGGAGTCATGTTTAAGTATATGTATTGTTCTAGGAGATGAATATATGCAAATAAATAAATAATTCTCAATTTCTTGGATAGTGGAAAATATATGGGGAGGGGTCTAGTAGGCTTCTAATATACAGGAGGAGGAAGTAATATTTAACGGGTCCTTTCTGGGCGGAAATAGGTCCACAGGTGATTCGAGCAGGCCGTCGTTTTTGAAAATTTTTCGCTCAGGTAAATAGGTTTACATGAGTAAACCCCAGAAACTTTCGCAAAGCCAGATCGCAAGCGCCCTTGGAGTCAGTCGCCAGTATGTCAACAAATTGAAGAAGCAAGGCATGCCTGTTGACAGTGTTGACGCGGCGAAGGCATGGCGTGATGAAAACTCCCAAAGGGGAACGGGCTTTCGATCCGGGTCCAATACCGATGAAATTTCCATTCCTGAAGACGAATTGGATACTTCGCCTCAAGCCGCATTGAAACGCGCTGAGGTGGCAGAAGCAAAGATTGGTTGGATTCTGGATTCGGCCATCAAGAAGGGCGACACGGGAAAGATTCAATCCCTTCTGCGTCTTCACTCCCAAGCAACAGCTTCACTGACAGCGGCAAAAAAGCAATTTCTAGAAATCCAGGAACAGGAATCGCGTCTCATTGGGTTCGAGAAAGTAGCGATAATAGCGGAGCAAACCCTTTCAACCCTGATTGTTTTACTTGATGCATTGCCAGACGAATCAGCCGCGTTGATCGCTCCAGACGAACCGGAACCCGTTCGGAAGGTCATTGCCGATAAGGTCTCGAAGCTCAAAAAGACGATTCGCGCTCAACTGGAAGAAGTGGGGAAGGGGGAACCCGAAGATTAATCCAGCCGCTTCGATCTTTGCGCGATACTTTGAAGAACCAGAAATAATCCAACCTTCGGAATTCGCCGATAAGTATTTGTATCTTGCAGGACCGCAAGAACGCCAACAGGGGAAGCTCAGTTTAGATTTTTCTCCCTACTTGCGGGGAATGCTGGATCTAGCCGCTGATCCCCAATACCGCGAAACATGGGCTGTATGCGGTTCCCAGATTGGGAAGACCCTATTTTTGCGCGTTCTGATGGCTTATTATGCCTATTTCTACGGCGGGCCGCAACTAACTGTTTTTCCTACCCTGCAAAATGCGTTGGAATTCTCCGAGCACCGTTGGCAAACGCTCGTTGAAGCTTCGCCGGTTCTTCGTGAGCTAGTTCCCGAAGCCCGTTCAGATTATAAAAAGCTTTCCCAGATTCTAGGAAGGGCAAAGATCAATTTTACGGGTGGGGGCTCATCTGCGAATCTCCGTTCCCTTTCAATTCGTTGGCTGTTTCTGGATGAAATAGAAGCTTTTTCAGATGGCTTCAGTCTGGAGAAAGAAGGGGAAACCACACCGCTTGAACTAATCCGTGATCGTGTTAAAGCCTTTGGGAACTTCGCGAAGCAGTTCTACGCGAGCACCCCAAAAACGGACGATGGCCCAAGTTGGAGGGGTTATTGCCGGGGAACACAGCACCAATATTTTGTTTCTTCTCCCTATGCGCTCGATGAAGAAAAATTTCTGTTGGAAACTCCAATGGTTAAATGCGATCCCCGCGCAAAGGTCGAAAACGGTTATGATTGGAAGCGGTTGAAGGAAAATAACGCCGTCTGGATTGAATGCCCCTATACGAAAAAGCCGATCTATAGCGCCCAAAGAAACGAAATGCTTCACGGTGGGGAATGGAGGCAGACGAATCCTGACGCGGAACCAGATATTCTTTCTTTGAATATTTCTTCGCTGTATTCGCCGACAGTTTCCCTCAACAGCTACTTCATCAAGTTTTTGAAGGGGCAGGACAGCCCAGCGGCCATGCAAGCTTTCTGTAACGGGTATGAAGCGCAACCTTTCAGCTTAGACTATAAATCTCAGCGAAAAGAAGAAATCCAGAATTGTATTCTTCCGTATTCGAGGGGTGAACACGAAGACGCGAAGTACAGAATTATCACGATAGATGTTCAGAAGGATTGGTTCTATTTCGTCTGCCGTGGCTATGGCCGAAACGGATCTTACCTGTTGGATTATGGGAAGCTCTATACCCATGCGGATATAGATGATTTGATAGAAAAGTATCAGCCGATCATGACGGGCATAGACAACAACTATGCTCAACGATCCAATGAGATGAACAAATTCGTCTATGATCGAATCTCCAAGGGGCGAAAGATTTGTACGCTCAGGGGTTGGGAGTCGATCAAGTCAGGGAAACCTTTCGAGGAAAAATATCTGAATCCGTTCGTCGGCACCTCAAAGCAGAAATGGACGAAGAAGATTCTGAATATTTGGATCAACAACGATATTTGGAAATCTGAGGTCCACAATGCCAGAAGCGGAAACAGCAACCGTTGGTTTGTGTTTGATGGGGTAGGAGACGATTACGTTGACATGTTGTTTGCTGAGTCTCCGCGTGAGATATTCGACAAGAACGGAAAGAAAAAAATCGTTTGGAAGCAGCGTCGAAAACGAAACGAAGCCTTCGACGTGGAGTGCTACAATGCGGCATTAGCCCTTTACTGTGGGGTTGAGAAGACGATTCAGCGGGAAATTACCTTGGCGAAATCTCAGGAGCCCGAAGAAATTTTAGAATCCGTTCCCGAGCCGGAACCGAAGAAAAAGATCACCCTGCCGCCGCTCGTTGGAGCTGGTAAATACTGACATGCTCGAATTTGAAAAAATAGATATGTCCCAGTTTAATCGCTATGCGAAGGACTTGGCAGCGCGTTTGAATGTCGAGATTCCAGACGCAATCAAGGCTGAGGCAGCTTCTGTTTTGAAGGTCGCAGGGGGAATGCAGTTTCGAGAATCCGCAAAACCAAAGCAGATTCGAACAGATACCCGTTGGCGCGAAATGAAAAGTCTGGAATCCGATGGGCTCAAAATCACGGCTTCGAAGAAGAATGGCAAAATCTGGGGGAGTATGGACAAGATTAATTGGATCCTTCTTGGTCATCATTCCTTGGAGAAGAATTTTAAATTCTCAAAAGACGGGCACAAAATCGCCAAGAAGGATTGGCAACGATTCTGGAAGCTGTGGCAGTCAAGTAGCAAAGATACCCGCGAAAAGATTCGGAAGGCGCTCGGATCAAGGGGGCTTGGTGCAAAGTCGTGGTTTGATCTTGTCGAGTTGCTGGGATTTGACGCTGAAAGCTTGTCGCCGAAGCAGCGCGGAGTTTCCAAGGCACTAGACGCCAAAACCCGCAAAGGAAGCAATCCCCCGCGAATGGGATTCGTCTATGACTCAGGGCAAAACGGAAAATATAAGCTCACCGTTGGAAATACGTCTGTAATTGCCGTGAATCAGAAGGGAAAAAACCATATTCAGGCAGCTATCAGAAGGCGGGCCGCTGCATTCAGAAACAACGTAAAGAACGATATTTTTAAAGACGCTGATCAGGTCGCGGCGCGTTATCCTGGTATCCGGTCCCGCTTGTCTCCCTAGCGGTAAATAGGGGTATGGATATATCCCAAATCGAAGAATTACTAGCGGAGATCGAAGAAGAAATTACGCTCATCAAGCGCAGGTTCAATATTGCCCATTCGCTGGGGGATTCAAACAGCGCCAAGGGCATTTCAGCTACCTTTTCTGATCAGCAATTTTGGCGTAAGGAGCTTCAGAAGCTTCGAGCACGAAAACGCTACTATACCCAACTTAAAGCTTTCAGGGAGGGTGCAGGACCAGCGCCGTTTAACCCATCAACCCTTTCAACCAACATCGTATGAAGGGGCTAGTTTTAGATCAGTTCGGCAAAACGGCTTCGTTTTCGCGCATCAACCCTGTTCAGCCTTCGTATGACAATGCGTTTAGGGGCGGATATCATCCATACACGGATACGGAGCAATTTCCATATAACAACCGAATCAAGGTAATCTCCTATCTTCGCGAGGAAGCAAAGACCAATGCCATCCTGGCAGGTATTATCAATGCTTGGGTGAATACTGTTGGGGTTCCCGCCTTTAAATCAGTGTCTTCGAGCAAGGAATACAATGAGGAGAAGGAAGAATTTTTGGAATCCAGATTTTCTAACCTTTGCAAAACCTACGATTTCAGAACCTTTGTTCGCCTAATCTGCAATGAGTATGTTCTGACGGGAGAAGTATTCGTGTATTTCTTGAAGGATGGGCACGTAAAATTGCTTCCAGCGGAACTTATCGGATCAGACCCGAAAAACGAAGATCCCAACGAAGTAGATGGAATAATCTTTTCTGCGAACGGCTATGTTGAGGGTTACAGGCTTGGAAAGCGTATCAAAAACAAGATTTCATTCTCGAAAGAAGATTCTCAGGTCATTCCGGCCAACTTCGTGAATCATCTTTGCCGAAGAACGCGAATCGAACAGGTGCGCGGCGATATACCTATGATGCCCGCGATTCAGGCAATTCAAGACCTTTCGGAAATTACGAAAGCAAAGGTCAAAAGCATCAAGATTCAGTCATCCCTTTCCTACGCGATCATCAAGAACAATGCTCAGGAGTATATTGAGATGCTCCAAGCCGCTGTTTCTGAAGGTTCGGTAGATGCCCAAGATGCTTTGAATTGGACTACAGCGCGTTCCAGCTACTCCAGAAATGCAGTTCAGGACATTGAGCGCGGTTCGATGCTGTATCTTGAGAACGGAGAAGACGCCAAACCGCTTTCTACGAACTTCCAATCTGGTGATTTTTCGGCATTCGAACTGATGACCATCAAGCGGATCTGTGGGACTATAGCAGTTCCGCAGCAAGAAATACTTGGGTATGACCAAAGCAATTATTCTTCTTCCCGCGCTGAAAAACTGAAGTTCGCCGCATTCGTCAAAGAATTCCGCAAGGATGCAGTTCAAACGATTCTTCTTCCCCTTCAATCATGGCTGGTTCGTAGGGCAGTATTGTTTGGAGACTTCATTGCCGGACCAGAAGGTGAGGATAATAAGGTAGAATATATCTTTCCCGCCTTTGCCACAATCGACGAGAACAAGGCAGTTCAAGCTGCTTCTGAACGATTGGCTGAAGGATTGACTTCGAAATCGCAGGAAATCGCGGCCATTGGAGGCCAAGCTGATCAGGTTCTTCGGGATCGCATTCAGTATGCCGCGAAACAAGCCCAGTTGATCAAGGAAATGGCAGTGGAATCCGGTCTGACGGAAGAAGAAATCAGAACCGAGTTGGAGGCGGGTAAATAGTGCAAATGAATAGCTTCAAATTTGAAAAAACGGTCGAAGATACCCGCATCGACAAGGAGAACGGTATTTTAAAAGGAGTTACCCTGATGCAGGTTGGCGAAGCCAAAGGGCATGGGGTGAGAATTACCAAGAAAACCTTCGGCAAAGACTGGATTGGAAAAAGTTACAAATGCTTTATCTCCCATGACGAAATTTCCCGCGATGTGACCGAGTGTATTGGTGTTTGCTACGGGCTTCGGCTCGAAGAAGACGGGACGAAGCTCCGCGCTGATTTCAAATTCTTAGATTCTTTCAAACTTAACCACAAAGGGGACTATGAAACGCTATTGGAACTTGCTGAAACCGCACCTGAGCTATTGGGCATTAGCCTTACTACAAAAGGATCTTTACAAGAAGAAGATGGGGAAGACCTTCCTTTCTTTATTCTGGAGGAAATCTACTCCGCTGATTTTGTCGGGCATCCGGCAGCGACTACGACCCTTTTCGAAGAAGGCAAAGAAGATGATCCAGAATCTGAAGATAAGCCTTCTTCTGAAGAAAAAGAAGATCCCGAGCCCGATGAAGCGGAAAAGGAAGTGGAAGTAGAAATTCTTCCCCGAGTAGAAGCCCTTGAAGCGCAAATTGCTGAAATTCTAGAAAAGCTCGATTCCTTGCAATCTGAGAAGGAAGACGCCGAAACCGCCAAGGAAGAAGCCGAAAAGAAAACCGAGGAACTTACCGAGGAGAACAAAGAACTAGCCGAAGCCGTGAATAAAGCCAAGAAGCTGGCAGAAATTGGAGGCGATGAAGTGACCTTCGGTGAGAAACCCAGCGGAAAAGAAGGCGAGGATCTTCGAAAGCAGATGAACGCAATTCCTGACTTTGCCGAACGTTTGAAGTTTTTCCGTGAACACAAAGCGGAACTGAAGAAGTTTGAATCGGGTAGGGGGTAAATAGTAGCACTATGGCAAATACTTTTTACACTAATACCGAGTTCTTCGATAAAGGCTTATCCGCTTTCGCAGGGGAGATGAGCTTCATTGAAGGATTTTCTACGAAATTTGAAGTTTCTGACATTGCTGGTTCCAGCGTGTCCGTTCCCCTTATCGACGCAGGTTCTGCCGGAGTCTTTTCCGGTGTGTATCAAAACGATTCTGATACTATGACGGAAATTGATGTTGGGGTTACCCACGTTTACAAGAAGTTCTCGGTGAACGTAACCGAAGCTTCTACCAACGCCGCTGCTACCCTTGAGAATCTTTACGTTTCCAATATGCGTAGTTTTGCCGCGAAAGTCTCAGAAACGATCTTGGCTGATGTTGCAAATTACACTGATGCAGTGACGGGGCTTTCTGTTGGATCTTTCGATTTCGACGACGTTAAGTCCGCAAGTATTGAGTTGGATGATAATGGGGTTCCTATGGCGAACAGGAGCCTTGTTCTCAGCCCTTCGTTCAATACTGCCCTGCTTCCTTCAACCAGTGATAATCTAAAGCTCACCCCTGAAGACTATGGCTTTGCTTCATACCGCAATGCGTATCTCCCAAGTGGAGTTCACGGGATCGCGACTCACGCGGGATCTTATGCCTGTGCCGTTGCCCTTCCAAAGAATCCGCTGATTGGTAGTTCTGCATTGATCGACCATGAAGTAATTATTGAACCCACCCTTGGAATTCCGGTTCAAATGCTTGTTTATGGCGAACCGAACGGCGGAAAAATCAGCGCAGTTTTTGAAGCCCTTGTAGGTGGAAAAGTCGCTCAAGACAAAGGCGTGAAACTTACCGCTTAAACCTAACCTTAACTAATCTCATGAAAGATCCTGCCTCGTTCTGGGGTGGGATTTTTCTTCTTGGAAATGGGGTAAATAACTACGTGAGCTTTCCTATCTATGCCGCCGATATTCGGAAGGAACAATTTGTTCTGAATCTTTCCTACAAGCCAACTGACGCAATCTTTCGAGGGGAAGAAGTTTCAGTGCGCATAGATGAGCCTTCGTTTTCCAAAAAACTTCAAACCTACGGATATGAGGGCATCTCGGAAGAAATTGAATGCATGATCTTTACGACCGGCGTTCGGCCAGAAAGTAGGGAGGATACCCTAACGATTGGAGGGATCGGGTATGACATTAGCGAAGTCAGCGATGATCCCGGTTCAGGCTGTTACAACCTGACATTGCGCAAAAGAAGGGCGGTAAAATAGTGGCTGCATACAATACAGAATTTCTAGCGAAGGTTTTTAACTTTCAGGAAAACTTTGAGAATTCTTTCGCTGACTATTTTGACGGGCTAGACGGGCTAAGATGCTTCACAACCTTTGCGGATGAGGAATTGCCGGAAAACTTTCTTGCGGTTCAGTTCGCGTTGGGTGGGGCCAATGGAGGGGAATCTACGGCGTTGCTGAACTACGACAACGGCCAATTAGAAGAAGATATCTTCAATGGGGAACTTACGGTTCAGATTGTTACGCGCAGAAATGATGCGGAAGACCTGAATGAAAACCCTTTACCTTCGATCATACGCTTTCATTCGCAATTGCGGGCAAAGGTTATGGCTAGAATGCTTCGCGGCCAGCTTCACGGGGTGAATCTCCCTTCCTTCTATTCGATTGTGACGCTGAATCATGCGGGGGTTGGCGTATCCATCGAAGAAGACAATTGGGTAGATATCAGCGCGGTCCAATATAACCTTCAGTTCCAGATTCGCCAATGGGACGAGTAGGTTTCCAGAATTACAGCCGATCCCGTCAAATTCCGGGGACTTGGCGCACAGAACAGATTCTGAATGACACAGTGTATTTTGTTGAATCTGAGGAGATTCGAAGGGGCATTGAAGATTTCTTTGTTCTTCTCGAAAAGCTGAAGGTTGACGGAAAATATTTCATGCCTTTACCCCTTTGGTTTGAGTTTGAAGGCCGAAAGCTAACAGTTTGGGGAGGATTTAAAACAGACTATGCGTCTATACCCCGTGGTTTGTGGTTCCTTCTAGCGCCAAGGCAGATTCGTAGGGCGGCAATTCTCCATGATGCGGGATATCGAATACTGGGATTTTTGCGTGATCAAAAAATAATCACAAATAGGCAGTTTTCTATTTTTCGCGAAACCTTCGATGATCTTTTCTTCGAGGCAATGGGCCATGTGGACCCATCGATTTCGGCCTTTAAACGTTGTGCCGCCTTTCGCTCCGTTCGGGCCTTCGGTTGGATGCGAGGCGCGGGACTGAATGACGCAACGATTATCCAGAATAATTTTCCGGTAGTGGATCGTATAATTTCTCCGTTCTGAAAGTCTATTCAGTGGCGGGGTAAATAAGGGTATTATGACCTATAATCCCGAAAGCGCTATCGTCCATACATCTCCCTTGGTTGTGGATACTGATTCCTACGTTGTAACTGATTTCTCCTACGACCTTGGGGCTCAAGTTATCCCCATTAAAGATTCTACAGATAAGGTTACTTCCTATTATATTGATGAAACCAACGAAAACGCTGGTTCCATCACGATTGAACTGAAAGACGGTGAAACCGGAATTTTCGCGATAGGCGACGAATTTACCTATGAATCGAAAGATTGGATTGTAGCTGGCCACGGCCAATCAAGAAGCCGAGGTTCCCAAGCTACTGCTACCTACACAATCAACGAAAAAATCTACAGTGCTTCATAGGTCCTATACTGAAATCCCAGGATTTCAGGAGGATTACCAAGAAGCCCAAGAAAAGCAGCGACTACAGCGCGATTCGTCCTTTTTCTCAGAAGTCCCCCTAGAAATTCTAAGGGGGATTTTTGTTTCTCCGCTGACCCTTCGAAAGGTCACGTTGCTCCAAATTGTGGGCAATCCGTATATTTGTGGCGGTCCTGTTACGCGGGAAGATTCCATTTCGTTTTTATGGATAATTTCCAGCGAGCACGTTCCCAACAATCCGCGATTAAAAAAGGAATTCTTCAAGAAGACCCGTTCTCATTCATCTGAGACTTTGGACGGCGCAATCTGCCAGTATTTGGAAGATCAATGGATGGAACTTGAGGATTCCGCGCCTTCGGATTCGAAAGGAGTCAGACGTTCCATTCCGCTTGATCAAGCTTCGACCGCCGCTTCCTACGTGCATCTACTCGCAAGCAAGTATGGTTGGGGGGAGCAATACATTCTGAATATGCCGATTTCCCGAATTCTTCAGTATCGGAACCTAATTATTTCGGAGATCGATCCACAGCACAAACCCGCAAGTTTGGCGATGAATGTAATTCGGGAATACAATGAGCGATTCAGTCGGATGCTGAAAGAAAGTAAATAGTTTCATGCTGAAGAATGCGATAACTATGTATTTCGGAGCCGATACAAAAGGAGTCGAAACCAAGATGGGGAAACTCAAAAGTTCCATCAAATCTTTTGCTGTATCTATGGGCCTAGTTTTATCGGTCGCCTCAGTCAAAAAGTATATCGATCACCTGACCGAGTTGGGCGAAACCGCGCAAACCCTCAACATGAACGTGGAGGAGTATCAGCGTTACATTTATGCGGCAAAACAGTCAGGTGTTGAAACCGCTGCTTTGAATGACGGCCTTCTTGAGATGCAAAAAAGGTTTGGTGAAGCCATGGAGGGAACGGGCCAGATGTATGAGGTCATGAAAAAGTACAATCTTTCCATGGAGGATTCTGAGGGAAAATTGAAAACCAATGATCAGCTTTTGGGCGAACTTGCTGATCTATATTCTTCGCTACCCAATTCGATTGAAAAGGCTCGAATGGCTGATCAGGCATTTGGCGGATCTGCAAAGGAAATGGTTCGTCTACTAGATGAAGGGGCCGAAGGGTTTGCCCGTTTGAAAAAGGAAGCGGACGAATACGGCGCGATTGTAGAAGAAAGGGTGATTCGAGCCGCTGAAGAAACTAGCTACAAACTAGAAAAGGCAATGTCTCGAATTGGAGCGTTTGGAACGAGTATCGCGTCGGGTGTATATGACGCCATGGACGCTACTGGAAACGCGGTTGGGTCTTTCTTCTATGGAACTGAGGCCGCAGCTGATGCTTATAACGAATCCCAGTCCCAAATGGAGGAGGCGATTACCAAAAAGCAGCAAGCCGAAGCCAAAAAACGCCAAGCTCAGTTTGAGGCCGCGCAGGAAAAACGCCGCAAAACCATCGAAGAAGCCAATCAGAAGATTTTGGATTTGGAGGAAGATTTTCGCTTCAACCAACTTTCTGCCATAGGTCAGCTACTCCAGAAGGAGAAGGAACTAGCCAAACTTCGCGGAGAATACGTCACAGGGCGCGTACAGGGCGATTTCTCCGAGCTTGAGGGGCTGGATAAGAAAAAGGAGATAGCATCCCTAGAAATCGATGTGGCAAAACGCCGCGCCGAAATCGATAAGGCCGCCGCAGCGGAGCAAATGCGTTGGGAGGAGAAGAAAGCCAAAATGCTCCGAGATCATGAGTTTTCGCAAATGAAAACGACTCAGGAAAAGATCGATTTTTTGCAGGCTGAAATGAACGCCATTGAGAAAAAGGCGACCAAGGAAAAACTATCATACATTGAGCGCGAAAAATGGCTCACGAAGGCCATTGAAGTTGAGGATCTACTTGCTGAAAAGAAGCAGAAGATCCGAGACGACGAACAAGATGCAGTCGATAAGCGGAAAGAAACCGAGGAGGATATTCTAGATTTGCGCAAGAAAGCAGCAAATATCAAAAGCTCAGATTCAGGGTCAGATTACGAAGGGCGCGGCCAAGCTTCCTTATCCGAACTGGTTGCCGGAACTCGCGGTTCATCCAATGATCAGCGCAAAGCCCGAAGGGTACAAAGGTTTGAGGAGCGAGCGAAGGAAGCGGCAGACCGAGGCAACTACGAAAAGCGAGATGAATTGTTCGGTAAAGCCGACAAGCTCCGTTCCGAAATTGGAAACCTCAAAGAATCAGACCGGATTCTCCGCAAGCAGGAAGAACTCCAAAAAAAGCAGTTCGAGGAACTGGAGGAGATCAAAAAACAAATTACGAAACTAAACGAGGACTTAGCAGATGAATCCTAACCTTAGAACGCCAGTGCCCAATGGTCCCGCGAATGTGTCTTATCCTTTGTGGTCGAAAAATGACACCGAACATATGGAGATCGCACAAAAATATATTGTCGCGAAAAATGAATATAGCCGTGAACCGATAGATACTCGGATAGATCTAAACGCCGTGAACCTTACGGATACCTACATTTACAACGGGATTGGAAATGCCTATCTTGTCGAAGAAACTCCACCCGTGGAACTTGGCTTTAATCTGGTCGAATTCACGAGGCGATGGGTAACGAATCCGAAGGATAGAACGGAGTATAGTTCCTTTTCATATGTCTTTCCAGGAAGGGAGGATGATACGGATTTCTTTTCATATTTTATTTCTCCCGCAAATCAAAGTTTTGAGTTCAGAACCGCGAATGGGAATGTTGTCCGCATTTCCGGGAGTTTTGACCAAATTGACGAAGGAACCAGAATCAAAGTTTACGTTTCGAATTCTAACATCGATTACTACTACAGAACAACTGTACTTGCGAAAACCGCGAGCTATATAGACATACCGCTTTCGGTGAACTCGACGATATCTAAGATAGTTGGAGAAGCTCCGCTTATTGCTCCGCGATCAAGCACGGTTGGAGCAAGGGTATTTCTCCAATATTTCAACACTTTAGACCCATCGACGATTCCGATTCAGGGAGTTTTCACCGTTGTTGATGGTGCTAGCGGGACCGTTACGGAAATTCTTACCAATACTTCGACACCAACTATTGCTGAATATGAGGCTTTGGAAAATATCTGTGTGTCTCCGACAGTTATAAAGCCTTATCGCGGCTGGCATAACCTGTGGGAAGCTTCCACAACCTATGTTACTCCTGAATAGCGGGGTAAATAGGGGTAGTGATTACATTACCCATACAGTTAGACGAGCCGAACAAGAAAAATACCCTTGTTCGATCAATTGCGGATCAGAATAACCGAGGTAGCTTGCCCTCGTTTGTTTTGGGAAACAAGATTGGAATCAAAGTTGTTCTTCTGGATTCGACGGGCGCGATTGCAGACGAATCGGGCAATGAAGATTACCGCCTTGAAATGGCGGTTGGACGTATCGAGAATGCGCCAACAAGCGGAACATTCACCCTTTCTTATGGCGGGAATACCACTTCAAGCCTTGCCTATGATGCTTCAACTTTGGACGTTGAAACAGCGTTGAACGCCCT
The DNA here is from genome assembly GCF_014230055.1 of Puniceicoccus vermicola. NCBI lineage: Bacteria > Pseudomonadati > Verrucomicrobiota > Opitutia > Puniceicoccales > Puniceicoccaceae > Puniceicoccus > Puniceicoccus vermicola. The sequence goes on from NZ_JACHVA010000082.1 coordinate 19,231, forward strand.
TTCATCTGTTTCCAGCGGGGGCGGCGTTGATGTTTACGGTTCAGCGGGTCTTTATTCCGTCAATTGGCGCTCAAACGGTGCTAGAACCGAGATTTCGGCGACTAACGATCTAAACCCGAAGTCGGGAATCTCAATTATTGAAGCGAGGGAAGGGGACGGGAGCACTGCTTCGATTTCATTGGTTCGTTTTGGACGTGTTGCAGCGGCATATTCGGGATTGGGAGATTGGACTGAAATTTCAAGCGGCGAAGCGGGTTGGACCACTGAACTAGATCTGGATACAGACCAAGCGGCACTTTATGTCGGAAACAGCAAATCTGTTTCGGCAGATTGCGAAATTGCCCTGATTGATAGTAGTGGAAACTATACTACACTATACCAAGGATCTACCAATATTTTCAAAAATCTCATCAATGATGCGGTTTTAGGGAGTATCAATCTTCCTTCTGTTGCTACCCAGCAACAAATTGAAGCAGACCTTGCAGCGGCTGAATCCGATATTGACGATCTTGAAGCCAACAAGTCAGACGTTGGGCATGGCCATGTGATTTCGGACACTACAGGATTGCAGGCGGAGTTAGATGGAAAACTTGCCCAATCCAGTAACCTTTCTGACGTGGAAAACGCTTCAACCGCGTTCGGAAACATCAAGCAAACAGCAACGGAGGCTGCTACAGGTGTAACAGAATGGGCAACCGAAACCGAAGTTCTTCGGGCTTCTAATGTGAATTCGGTTGTGCGAGCAAAACACTTACGTTTGAAGATTGAATCTAACGGGGCCGTGATTGTCGGAGACCTTACCGGAAATTCAAGGGGTATAAACGGCTTGGACCTTCAAAGTAGTCGAGGCGCAGCAAATCAGGTTGCAAGTGGGACTAGTTCGACTGCTGTTGGTCTTAGTAATACTGCGAGTGGATCTGAATCCACTGCTGTTGGTTATAATAATGCGGCAACCCAAGGTGGCGCTACCGCTATCGGGCACAATAATACTGCCAGTGGAGGAAATTCTTCTGCTATAGGATACGGGGCAAAAACAACCACCGCCAATACGTTTGAAGCTGGTTATTGGTCAGGCTCAACAACTCGATCTTCTGCAATTCGTATGCATCCTAACGGACAAGTTGCGATGACAATCGCAGATTCTGCTTCCGCACCAACAGACGGCGGGGCAACAGCGGGAAGCGAAGCAGATGGAACATTGGCTAGAGAAATGGTTTCTATCAGACGAGATGGAGACGACGTATACATCGATGTAAATATTGGTGGAACAGTTAAGACAGTATCATTGGGAACAGCGGTATAATATGGCACAAGTAAGAAAAGAAACAACAGGAACAAATGTACCTTTGAATGGGGAAATTGTTGAATATAACGGGTATCAATGCGTTGGAGACGGAAGTACAAAAGTTCAGAATCTAGGAACTTTAACTCCGAAAGTACCCATAGAAGTTGGTCAAAACTCTGATAAGCTTGCACTTACGGATCTATCCGCAGGACAACGAGTCCTCGTTACTGATGAGGCGAATCGCGTCGAAGAATATCTTGGTGACATTGCGGATAACGAAAGCATCACACGAGTCCAATTAAGCGGTGCTGGAACGATTGGGTTTGATGGGTTTTACGAAAAGGCTAGTCCGGCTAACGGGAAAGATACTTTTTACGGCATAACTACAGGTCAAGAAATCACTTGGACCGGGACTCACTGGCAGGTCTATGATTTTGGATTATTCGATTGGGCTTACCGTTCTTCTGATGACACGGCATATCCTTGGCAGGCTACGACCTGGGAAGCGAATACCGGATACGGTGCCGTCCCGGATGTCGAGAAGGTTAGTGCGTCTGCGAATGACAATTGGGCGATTATTGGGCCGAACACGTTCGAGCTGACCGTGACGAACAACGAAGCGAGTAGCATTACCGTAAATGGAGTCTCGGTCGGAGCTTCTGCAACGGTAAATGTTGGTTGGGTTAGAAATAAGTTCACTCACTCAAATCCAAACTTCTATGAATCATATTACCGAGTTCTGCACTTAGACATACCTTCATCGGCGCGAGTTTATCCGAGCGACGAAAACGGTATCTATTGGCCCAACTTCGGAGGGAGTGGTTCCCACATTTTCATACCAATAGTAATTCCAGACCGGGGCGCAGCTTATATTGGAACTTTCGGTGGATTCTAGAATTCAATAATACTATGGACCCCATCGAAAAACAGAAGAAAGCCCTTGTCGCGGCAACGGCTAAACTGAATGAGGTAATCGAGGCGGTGAATCCGCTTTTGGATATACAGGTAAAATTTGTTCCGGATATTACGTCGCCGAAAGTTGAATACTCCGAGAAAAATCTTCTTATTTCGATTCCTAAATCGATAGGAGGTGCGGAAGAACTTGAACTTTATATTTGTGAGAACGGGGTGCCTGTTCAGAAAACATTTTTTGTTTCTTCTTCGGACGAGGAGACCGAATAATGCCCCTAGCTTCGCCATTCAAGGCACTTGGTAAAGGCAACGGGTTTCCCTTTTGTGTGAATCAGTTGGATGTGTCCGATCTTGACGATTGGCTAACGCTCGGAGGAGTCCGCAAGGGTGATGATCCTACAGACATGGAAATTGCTGACTCACATCGTAATGCTATGAAGTTATTCTGGAATCTTTCGGGCATTGATATTTCCGCATCATCATACGGTGTCAGCGTAGACGGGTTGGAGATCGAGACGGAACCCCGTTTGCGTGTTTGTGCAGGTAGTTCGGATGAATATTCTGTTGATAAGTCCGAAACAGACACGGTTTCGGCTAGTATCGCGTGTACGATCTATCTTTATCGATATTTCGAAGATGGAATTTTCGTAGGTTATGGTATTGGGGGCGGTTTTCCTTTGGAATCCTTTTTGGTCGCAGATGCATTGGGAATGGATAGGGAGGCTACTTGGATAACCAACGCCTTAAATGGGATCTATCCTGTTGGGTCGGTAGTGACCGAAACAACGCTGAACGATATTCCGTTTCTAAAGGTCCGTTTGGAAGCCTCCGATAGCAATGTTTCAGCGGGAATCAACGGTCTTGGCTTCTACACCTACGAGTAAATAAAAGTATGACCAAGTTTCTAAAGTTTATCCCGATTCTGATATACTGCCTTACCCTGCTAGTGGGCGCTATTTCCTATGCATTTGTTTACGGGGCATACACGGAGGGGATAGACAACGAAATCGCGGCTCACGAGAAGCGGCTGGAGAAGGTGGAAATCTTTGTGGTGGATGCTAGAGGCGAGCTTCGTAGCTTGGACAAAAGCAACGCCGAAACCGCCGAAAAGCTGAACTCGATATATCAGCTTATGGAGCGTCAGGAGAAAAGTTTGACGCGCATCGAAGACCTGCTTCTGGAACGTCCCTGAATTTTTTTGTAAATAATATCGAATCAGACTGGCATTCAGTCGTGTTCCCGTCGTAGCCTAGATATCGTCAAGGAAGGCTCCTTACTTATTATCTTGAATATCTAGTTATGAAATCAATCACGGAAATTGTAGATGAACTATGTGTCTTGGCTTTGGGTATTGCCCATGAAGGCGCGGTCTCGAAAAAAGGAACATATATATGTTGGCGAGTCGAAAAGGAGGGCTGGTTCTCGGGTAGGTGTATCGGGGTATCCGAAGAAAGCCGGGACTGTATCAGATTTACCACAGGAGAAGGGGTTTCTTTCCCTAAGAAGATCTTTCCGTTCCGTATTACCTATTCCGATCCTTTAGAAAAAGTTAAAGTGATAATCCATCAGGATGAAGTTGATAGAAATATGCTGAGCTTGATTCTAGCCGCTGCTGAGAATTCGCATTTGAAATTTGATTCAGAAGTGTTTGAGCCGCCTTACAATATTCCGAGTGATGCTTGGAGCAGGAAAGCTTTGCAGCAGCGAGAAGCCAACCAAATGAAAGGAGGGGCATAGAAAATGTCATCAGAAATCATAGGTGCTTTGATTCTTGCTGGTGGAGCGTTACTGGGAATTCTTCTCAAGTATCGGTTGGACAATCAGAAGACGTCAAAAGTGCCGAGTGCAGTTAGCGCACAAAAAGATGAGTTCGTAACATCCAAGCCTTTGACGGAGGAGCCTATTCCTGAGCCTGTATCGGTAGACGCCCAACGTTGTTTTCTTTCCCATTCCGAAATAGTGCAGGCTATTGAATCCCAGGCTCCTTATCAGGAGCAAAGTGTTCATGATAGCTTTGTCGGGCATCAGATTACTTGGAGTTCAACCCTTCAATCGATATCGCGTCATGGCGATTCTGTGACCGTTATGGGGAGTATTCCGGTTGAAGGTCATGGATGCTTGTTTTGTAAAACGAGCAAGAAAGAAGCGCAGATTTTCAACTTGGTTCCAAAGAAAACTTCTTTTCTAGTGACAGGAACCATTGAAAGGATAAATAGGTTCGAAGTGGATTTGAACGATTGCACCTTTGAAATCCGAACGTCTGCGGAGGCAGAATAGGCAGCGGAATGCACCATCCAGACGATCCAGATTGGCCAGAAGTTGAACGCGCTTGTTCGGACGGGTCTATTTACGATGCCGATTTAGAAACGCTTCGGAAGTATGCGCGGGTAACCAGTAGGATTCCGCCTAGCCACAATCCGGCTTTTCACGCAAAATACGCTCAATACTGTTCAACCATTCGCCACAGGATCGAACTTCTCGAAACGGAAAAATCTGAGAAAAGGATGGTATTTTGGGCGAAAGTTGCGGCTGTGGTCGCAGGAATTGCGGCGCTGCTTTCGTTGCTTCAATGGTTATTTCCGAGGAGTTAGGGCGGAGATGACCGGAATCCGGCAGAAAGGTTGAGTTATGTTTTCCAGCTTACGTACAGTCTCAACGGAGTTTGAACTGTACTGGCAATCTACTGTTACTACGCTCGTACGGGCCGATAGAACGAAAAATCGGTACAAATGGCATTCTTGACTTTCACGTACAAACCACTAGATTTTTTTAATAAGTTAAGAATTTTGAAAATTTGGAGCAAGTGGGAATCGAACCCAAGGAGGGAGGTCTAAAGGCTCCCTTGGAAGACCACTTCCGCTTGCCCCGAAAAAAAGATAGTCCCCCCGACAAAGCTGCGCCTAGTAAACAACGCTTGGAAGGGGGATTATTTTTGTTTGCGCCAAGACTATCAGATGGCGCTTTGTGTTCTTCTTGGAATCATGAGTTTTCCTTTCGCGTTAGTGGGCTAGGGGATCGGATAATGTTTAGCCCGCGGAGACTGTAGGCCCGAGCTTTTTGAAGCTTGATGGAATCCTGCCGGTACCAGTTTTGGTTTTCTCGATCATAGTGCCTTCGTCTGCAAGCTCCGACAGATAGGAACTGATATTTGATCGGTTGGCGTCTACATCTATATAGTCGGAAATTTCATTCATAATGTCGGTGCTCGTGAATTCGGAATCCATTCTGTGGATTGCCATGACGATTCGTTCCTTTAGGGTTATCCTTGTCCTGTTTCGAACGCGAACTCGGGGCAGGGAAGAAGTAGTTGGAGGAGGGGGTGGTTTTGGTGTTAGTCGTGGTGGTGGTCCATATGAGGAGACTGTTTTTGGGAGGCTAGCTTTAGTGAAGTCATCCGATGAAATCCTGATAACCCTTTCAACCGCCTGAAGGTCTTCGGTCAGCGACTTAATTTGCTGGATCAGCTCGTCTCGTAGCGTTTCTAAATCCTCGTTCATGTTTTGCAGTAAAAACAACACTACAGGATCGTGTCAAACGAGAAGTGGGCTTTTTGTGTCAATAAACTTTGGCTTTTGTGTTTTTTTTAATGTTCTTTGATTCTACTTCACAAAAGTCGATTTTCTGGCTTTATCGCTAGGTCGATTGCGGGGTCTTCTGTGCGCATTGATCTATAGTATCGGTATTCATTCTGTTTCTGCGCGGATTCTAAACCAGTAAAATCAAAGGCCAGAAACGAAAATCCCTAGCACTTTTTTAGCACTCAACTTCTGTAAGTCGTTGAATGATAACGTGTAAACGGTTCCGAAGGTCACATAATAGCCGTTATACGACGCCCGCGAAATCGTTTCCCGATTCTGAGGTTGGAGATCAGAATCGGGAACGGGAGGTTCGTCAAGGGGGAAGAGCTCCCCCGTCGACGATTAGGCTTTGGCGATGACCGCCTCGAGCTTTTCGCCGAACTCGAATACGGGTTCGGGGAGGCCTTCCGCGCGGTGGGGAACTACTTTCCAGAAGTGGGAGACGGTGGTCTTCCATTTCTTCAAGAGGGCCTTGGCGTGCGGACTTTCGGTGAGGGAGGCGTGGAGCTCGATGAGCTTCTTGAGGGCCGTAATCTCGTCATTCTTGTCGAGACGGGCGGGAGTCACCATTTCCGGGTTGTAGGATTGCTCGAATTTCTTGTCTGGATCGTAGATGAACGCGAGTCCGCCGCTCATTCCAGCGCCGAAGTTTGTGCCGGTTTCGCCGAGGACCACGACCGTTCCGCCGGTCATGTACTCACAACCGTGGTCTCCAATTCCTTCGACCACGGCCGTGCCACCGCTATTGCGGACGGCAAAGCGCTCACCGGCCAGGCCGGCGGCGAAGAGGAATCCACCGGTGGAACCGTAGAGGCAGGTGTTTCCGACGATGATGTTGTCTTTCCAGACGAAGCTTTCGCGATCCTGTGGGCGAACGATGATTTCACCGCCATTCATTCCCTTCCCGACGTAGTCATTGGCTTCTCCCATGAGGGTGAGGCGGACGCCTTGAACGAGGAAGGTTCCGAAGCTCTGACCCGCGCTGCCGATGAATTTGAGGTCCATGGTCCCCGCCGGCATGCCGTTGTTTCCGTGCATGTAGGCGATTTCTCCAGAGAGGTGCGTCCCGATGTTGCGGTGAACATTCTTCACCTTGTAGGTCTGGGAGAACTTCGGAGTCAGGTGGGTGACGGTCTCGATGGCTTCCTGGAGGATTTGGTCGTCAATCGATCCCTCACCACCGATGCGGTCGTTGCGCTCACGGGTGTGAATGCGGGAGAGGACTCCGCTTGGATCCGGGTTGTGAAGGATGCCGGCGAAGTTGATCGTTGCGGTCTTCGGATTCTTCGGATCCTGGATTTGCTCCAAGAGGTCGGTGCGGCCCACGAGTTCGTCAATGGTGGCTACCCCGAGGTTGGCCATGATCCTGCGCACGTCTTCGGCGACAGCGTTGAAGTAGTTGATGAGGTTCTCGGGCTTGCCCTTGAACTTCTTGCGAAGGTCTTCCCGCTGGGTCGCAACGCCGACCGGGCAGGTGTTCTTGTGGCAGACCCGGAACATCGCGCAACCGGCAGCGATCAGAGCACCCGTGCCGAAGTTGAATTCCTCGGCACCGAGGATGGCTGCGATGACGATATCACGGCCAGTCTTCATGCCCCCGTCGGTGCGGAGGACGACGCGACTGCGGAGGTCGTTCATCATCAGGACTTGGTGGGCTTCGGCGAGGCCGATTTCCCACGCCGATCCTGCGTGCTTGATCGAGGAAATCGGAGAGGCCCCGGTTCCCCCGTCGTGTCCGGAGATCAGAATCACGTCGGCATAGGCTTTCGCCACCCCGGCGGCAATCGTTCCGACTCCCGAGGAGGAGACGAGTTTCACGCAGACCTTGGCGCGTGGGTTGACCTGCTTGAGGTCGTAAATCAGCTGGGCCAGATCCTCGATTGAGTAAATGTCGTGGTGCGGCGGCGGCGAGATCAGAGTGACGCCGGGAACGCTGAAACGGAGGGTGGCGATGAGGTCGGTGACTTTGTGGCCAGGGAGCTGTCCGCCCTCACCGGGCTTTGCCCCTTGGGCGACCTTGATCTCAATCTCACGGGCATTTGCCAAGTAGGCTGCGGTGACCCCGAAGCGACCCGAGGCGACTTGCTTGATGGCGCTGTTGGCACTGGTGCCGTCCGGACGGATGCGGAAGCGCTTTGGATCTTCGCCCCCTTCGCCGGAGTTCGACTTCCCGCCGATGCTGTTCATGGCGATGGCCAAAGCCTCGTGGGTTTCGGGCGAGATGGCTCCGAGAGACATCCCAGCCGTGGTGAAGCGGCGGCGGATCTCGTCGATCGGCTCGACGTTCTCCAGAGAGATCGGCTTTGTCAGGTAGCGGAACTTCAATAGATCGCGCACCGACATGGACTGGTGGTTTTCACTGGCTTCCTTGAACGGTAGGAAGCGGTCAAACTTCTTGGAGTCGCCGCGGAAGATCTTGTTCATTCCTCCGACAACCTTGGAATTCCAACCGTGGAACTCTGCAGCACCACGCTTGACGACGCTGTAGTACCCTTCGTCCCAGAGTTCGGCGGGTTCCTTGCCGTATGCTTTCTGGTGGCGGGCCAGGGTCTCGTCGCAGATCTGCGGATAGCCGATTCCTCCGATTGGGCAGGCGCTGCCTCGGAAGCATTCGCGAATGACCGGGTAGCTGATGCCCACGGCTTCGAAGACTTGAGCCCCTTGGTAGCTGAAGAGGGTGCTGATACCCATCTTCGACATGATCTTGAGGATGCCCTTGTCGATGGCCTTGCGGTAGTTGGCCAGAGCGGCTTCCGCATCGAGTGGCTTCTCTTCATCGGCCGCGCCCATCTTAATGAGCATGTCCTGGGCGAACCAGGGGTGAACGGCGTTGGCGCCGAAGCCGAGGAGACAGGCGATTTGGTGAACGTCGCGAGCTTCGGCCGTATCGGCAATAATATCACAACGCAGGCGGCGTCCGGCGCGGACAAGCCCTTGGTGGACGGCTCCCACGGCCAACAAAGCCGGGATCGGCGCACGTTTGGCCGAGGTCTTGCGGTCGGACAGAAGGATCAACTTGGCTCCCCCTTCGACAGCGTCGACCGCTTCGGAAACGAGACGCTTCACCTCTTCGCCGAACTTCTCCGAATCGATATCGGCGGGGAAGGTTGTGTCGATGACGGTATCGGTTCCCTTGAAGACTTTGCTCTCACGGATGGCCTTCAGCTCACTCTCGAAGAGGAGAGGGGACTCCAGTGTAATAAACGGGTGCTCGCTCGAAAGAGGCTCAAAGAGCCCCAGGCGTCCGCCGAGATTGACCTTCACCGACATGACCGAGCGCTCCCGCAGGGAGTCGATGGCCGGGTTGGTGACTTGGGCAAAGAGTTGACGGAAGTAGGAAAAAAGGAGGCGGCTGCGCTGTGAGAAAACGGCAAGCGGAGTATCGTCCCCCATGGAGGCGACGGCTTCCTGTCCGGTCTGCACGAGCGGCTTTAGGACCATTTCTTCCTCGTCGGTGCTGTAGCCGAAGCACACCCGCAATGGGGTGATCTCCTTTTCGTCAATGGGCTCCACTTCCCTCTTCTTTTTCTTGGCGATGAGGTCGGAGAGGGGAACGAGAGAGCGCTTGCACCAGCTGACGTAGTCTTCATCGCCTGCGAGGACGTTCTTGATGTCGGCGTCGCGGAGAACGGTGTGCTTCTCAATGTCGACAGCGATCATGCGTCCTGGTCCCAGTCGACCAGCTTCGATTACGGGAGAACCCCAGTCGCGAATCAATCCTGCTTCGGACCCGAGGACGATGAATCCATCTTCGTAGATCTTGTAACGGCAGGGGCGTAGACCGTTTCGGTCAAGGGTCCCTCCGACGAAGCGGCCATCCGTGAAGGCGACCGCAGCCGGACCATCCCACGGCTCCATCATGGCTGAGTGGCAACGGTAGAAGGCGCGCACGTCTTCCGGCAGGTTCGGGTTGTTCTCCCATGCGGAGGGGATCATCATGCTCACTCCATGGAAGCAGGTGCGCCCGCCGACGCTCAGGAGCTGGAGGGTGTTGTCGAGGCTGGTCGAGTCCGACATGTCCTGCTGAATCATCGGGCTGAGATCCTTGTAGCGATCGCCCCAGACGCCGTGATTGTTCGAAAATTCCCGCGCCCGCATCAGGTTGCGGTTACCTTTGATCGTGTTGATCTCACCGTTGTGGGCCAGCATCCGGTAGGGCTGAGCCTTCGTCCAGTCGGGGAGGGTGTTCGTCGCGAATCTCTGGTGGAAGACCGTAAAGGCGGTTTGGTAGAGCTCGGAACGCAGGTCGGTGTAAAATTGACCCACCTGCGGAGCGTTGAGAAGCCCCTTGTATGTGATGGTCCGGTGCGAAAAGCTGACAATGTAGAAGTCCGGGATGTTTTTCTCCCCGGCTTCGCGCATGGCCGTCCGCATCGCGAGGAAGAGCGCCCGTTCATAGGCGTCGCCGTCCATTTCCGGGGCTTTGCCGATCAGAACTTGGACGATTGCCGGACGAGTCAACTCGGCTTTCTTGCCGAGGCACTCCGGGTTTACAGGCACGTCGCGCCAAGCCAGGAAGTTCAACCCCTCCTTTTTGATCGCGTCCTCGATGATCTGCTTTGCGTGATTGCGGGCATACTCATCGTCGCGGGGCATGAAGACCATGCCCACGCCGAGATCGCTCTTTTCGTAGAGGGTTTTGCCTTTTTCTTCGAGGAAGCTTTCGAAAAGCTCGTAGGGGATTTGGGTCAGAACCCCAGCTCCATCTCCTGTCACTGCATCGGCGTCGATCGCCCCGCGGTGGGCGAGGTTTTTCAGTCCTTGCAGGGCCCGGTCCAGAGTCGCGTAAGAGCGTTCGCCATTAATGTTGGCGATGAACCCGACGCCACAGGCATCGTGTTCTTGGTCCGGGTTGTACAGTGGAGATGGATTGTCGAAAGTCATACGGTTCTAATTCGTAGTTTAGCCGCACGACGAAGCGCCATGCGGCTGTTAAGAGTCCGGGATCAGGAAATCCCGATCCCGGAAGTGGAACAAAGCATTTTTTTTGCTAATTCCTCGAACTTTGCCGAGGAAATTCTTTTTTCCAGAAAAATTCTAGAAAAAGCGCACCGTCTGCGGGTCTTCGCGGCGGTGGGAAGAGCAGGACTGGTTGGTCGGATAATCGACGTCAGCTGCGCTCTTCTCGACGAGTTGGTTGGCGACGAGGTAGTTCTCGACTTCCTCACCGCTCACATCCGCGAGCATCACCCCGTCGATCTCGACGCAAGGGGAGAGGTGCTGGCCGGACTTTGCACACATTTCCTCGTAAAGCTCGCGATTGTTGACGATGTCGAGGTCGGTGTACTCCAAATCATATTTCTTGAGGATGGCACGGACTCCGCGGCTCCAGCCGCATGTAGGCTTTAGGTAGGCTGTGATTTTCATAATAGTCTTAGATTAAACGTGTTTGCGAATGACGAACCCCCTCTAACAAGACGGGAAATCGGTTCTGTGCAAGTATGGGGAGCCTTCGGGGGGCAATTTTTTCAAAAATCGGCCCTCTCAGAAGATCGAGGGCAGTGTTTGCTTGCCTTGTCCGGTCGCCGTCGGTTTAGGTTTGGGGTTTTCACGTATGGGATCATCCAAATTCACCTTCGGGGACACATGAGCAAGGTCGTTGTCACGGGCTTGGGCTTCATCACGAGCATCGGCAATAGCCGCGATGAGGTTCAGAGCAGTTTGGAAAATCTTCGATCGGGGATTGAATGGTATCCGGGCTTCGATGATCCGAAGATCCCGATCCACGTTTTGGGGACGATCAAGGACTTCGATACCGCCTCGATGGACCAAGAGGATTGGACCTTCCCGTCCCAGTATCGGATCAATCGGTCATTTTTGCGAAGTCTTTCTCCGCACGTGCTTTACGGTTATTGCGCCATGAAGGATGCGATCGAAGACGCCGGTTTGCAGACGGAGGATATCTCCAATCCCGACACCGGGATGTTCACGGCCTCGGCCGGATCTACCTCTTCGCTGGTGTACCATGTGAATCACCTGCGGGAGTATGGTGCCGAGCGCTCTCAGCCGAAGGCCATCGTCGCCTCGATCGCGGGGACCATGAACTTTAATCTCGCCAGCCATTTTCACATTCGTGGGGCGACTTGCGGTTATGTCTCGGCTTGCGCTTCTTCCGGCCACGCTCTCGCGGCGGCCTTCGAAGAGATTCAGTCCGGCCGCCAGAAGCGGATGGTCGTGGTGGGCGCCGAAGACGGCAATACGGAGTGCATTCTTCCTTTCGCGTCTATGCGGGCTCTTTCTCTCAATCCAGATCCGGCAACCGCTTCGCGGCCCTTTGACCGCGATCATGACGGGTTTGTCGGAACCGGCGGCGGAGTCGCCATGGTCCTCGAGGCGGAAGATGTCGCTGTCAGCCGCGGGGCTTCGATTTACGGTCGTATGATCGGCTATGGCCAAGCTTCCGACGGGTTTAGCGCTGTTCTTCCGCAACCGGAAGGGGACGGCCTCATCCGCGCCATCGAAATGGCCCTGAAGCGGGCCGAAATCGAGGTTTCTGATGTCGATTATATCAACGCCCACGCGCCCTCGACGCCGATGGGAGATATCGCCGAAATCAAAGCCCTGCGAAAGGTTTTTGCCGAAAAGGGAGTCTCGCCGATGGTGAGCAGCACCAAGGCGCTGACCGGTCATGCTCTTTCGATGGCCAGCGTCCTCGAGGCCGCGATTTCCGTTCTTTCCTTAAAGAAGGGATTTGTTCCCGGGTCGGCCAACTTTGTGAACCCGGAAAAGGGTGCCGAAGATCTGAATATTATTCCGACCACGGAAAAACGAGAGATCCAGCGCCTCATTACCAACAGTAGTGGTTTTGGTGGAGCGAACGTCAGCTTGGTCTTCGAGCGCGCGTAAATCGCGGATCGGGATTAAAGGTACCGGTTCGGAAGATCGGGCGTCCATCTGGTTTGGAGAAAGGAGAGAACGTAGTGAGTGATTTTTCCGACCGTTTTCCGACCGCCATGGTCACTGGAGGCAGTTCGGGCTTGGGCCGTATCCTGGTGGAAGGTCTCCTCGCTGAAGGCGTTGAGGTCTGGGCCGGAAGCCGGAGTGTGGCCCGCGTTGAGGCCACGGGTCTTCCGGTTCATCCGGTAGCTTTGGATTTGGCGGATCGCGAGTCGGTGAACCGATTTGTCGCCACTCCACCTTGGGAGAAAACGCCCGTGCTCCTCATCAACAATGCGGGTTTTGGCCAGTTTGGTGGAATCGCTTCCATTTCTGTGGACGACTTAGCAGGGCAAGTCACCGCCATGCAGGAAAGTGCGATGAAGCTCTCCAAAATGTTTCTCGATTCGGTCGGGCAGGGGAGCCGTGCTCCGGCAGTCGTCAATGTTTCCTCCCTTTCCGTTGAATTTCCACTCCCTTTCCTCCACGGCTACAACGCGGTGAAGGCGGGGCTCTCTGGGTTTTCCCGTTCCTTGGCGATCGAGTTCCCGGGGGGAGTCGGGCAACCCTTTGTTCTCGATCTTCGGCCGGGAGATTTTCGCACAGGGTTCAACGATGCCGTTCGCGGATCCGCGGAGCAGGGCGATCTGGCGAAAGTGTGGGAGGCTCTCGAGCACCATTTGCAGCAGGGGGCGGATCCGAAATCGATCTGGCCTCCAGTCCGGCGCGCCCTCCTCAAACAGCGTTCGCGCACGGTTCGGGTGGGTACTTTCTTCCAAGCCAAGCTGGCCTCGGTCTTGGCCCGGCTTTTTCCAGAAGATTGGGTGGCGATGGTCCACAAGCGCTATTACGGGATCAAGGGTTCGGGATCGAGCCATTGAAATTCGGGGGAAGCCAGCGGTGAGGATTTTGGCCATTCAGGACTACCTCCGAGTCGGTGGCACGGAGTCTCAGTTTCTCGACCTCACGGCCCGCTGGTCCGACGAGGGCCACGAGGTGCAGCGCCTCGTATTTCGCCGTGGGGGTGGCCTGTTCCCTCAGAGCCAGACTCGAGGACCAGCCCCCGAGTTCCTCCAGCCTTTCTCCACACCGTGGAACTGGTGGTCTCCGGGCCTCATGCGGGCGATTCGAAAGTTTCAGCCCGAGCGAGTCATCGCTTTTGGACGCAATGCCCACTGGTCTCTCGGGCGCAAGTTCCGCCAGGAGAGGATACACGGTCTCGTTGCCACCATGCGGACGGGGCGACCCTTGCCGGGAGGGTATCGGCGCGTTCTTGCCTCTGCCGAAGCGGTGGTCACCAACAGCGCTTTTGCCAGCCGCCTCGCTGAAAAAGAGGGAGCCGCGGCGGACCGAGTGCGTGTCATCGAGAATGGCTGTCGTCTTGCCGGAATCCCTTTGCCGAGTCGTCGAGAAGCCCGCGACGACCTTGGAGTCGGGGAGGACGAATGTTTCCTTCTCTGCCTCGGTTCTTTCGTGCCCGGTAAGGCTCAGAATCGTTTTCTAAAGATCTGGCAAGAAGTGGATCCGCAGGCCCGGAAGCGAATCCGTCTCTGGTTCGTCGGCGACGGCCCTCGCCGCTCTGCAGTGGAGTCAGCTTTTCAATCGCTTCCCGACGCTAACCGAGTTCGCTTTTGGGGAAGTCGTAGTGATCCGGAGAAATTCCTCGCAGCTGCTGACGGATTGGCCTCTGTCTCCCAGGAAGAATCCTCGCCAAACGCCCTTGTCGAAGGCCTCTGGTCTGGCGTTCCCGTCGTAGCCACCCGCTGTGCCGGGGTCGAAGAACTGGTAAGTGAAGAGGCGGGTGGATGCCTCCTCGAAGATTCGCCGGAAGGAGAGACCCAACTCGCGGCTTGGATCAGTAGTTTGCCCGGCAACGCCTCGAGCCTCAAAGCCAGGTCCGAAAAATACCAGTCCCAAGCCCAATCACGCTTCGACCCGACGATCCGAGCCCGAGAATACCTAAATCTATTTCAATCGCTCGGGAGATTCCCGTCCCTTTGATCCATTGGCCTCCCGGTAGGCGCCAACCCTTTTCGCCTCGATTCACTCTTTCTGTGGCCGACTCTGCGTCGTACTGGCAAAGAGTGATCGTTCGGATTAGGGAGTCGGAAGACTTTTCTGGGGCTGGTCCCTCCAAGTCGACCACCGGGAACGTTGGTCCTGAAGGTTCAAATCGAATTGGGCTCGTAGGGCCTTCCGACGTTTTTCGAGTTTTTCTTTTTCGGGAGATTTGAGATCGGAGTCGGAAAGTTGTTCTTCGAGCTCTTGTAGATCCATTTGGATGAGTTGGTTGGCTTCGAGGCGTTCCGTCGTGGATTCTTGCAATCGAAGACGCATAAATGTCCGAGCAAATGATTTCTCGACCTCATCCGGATATTTTCCGATGCCGAAAAGGAGTATTTCCCCCCGGTTGGGATAAACTTGAATTTCGAGGATATTGAACAGGTTTTGGGGCACAGGACTCTGGGTCGTCTCCTCCAGGTGCTCGTAGACCGCCTTCTGGAAGTCGTTTTCGAAGATCATCGCGAACCCTTCCGTAAGTGCGAGGGAGTCCTCCTCCGAGGCCGGATCGAAATTCTCCATCTTCAGAAAGGTTTTCGAGAACAACGAAGCCGTTAGGAAGAAAATGAGAGGGAGGGCAGGGAAGAGGATTTTCATTTAGACAGATTTGTTCTGTATCCGGTGCATGTCAATCAAGGCTCGTTTTTGTAGTGGGGTCTTCGCCATCCGATTCACTCCACACCGGTCAATCCTCGGGCAATAGCGAATGATGCTCAAGGAATCGATAGAACGGATGCTCTTTGATCCCGTCGGGGGTGGGGAATCCGAAGTGGAGGCCGCACTCGGGGCAGTCGAGGGATTTGGGAACGGTCGTCCCGCAGGCCGGGCAGGTCCCCTCGAACGGTTCTTGGGTCCCGCCACTTATCGAGAAGTAATCCATCAGGAGAGCGCAGGTATCGATAAAATCCTCGTCATGGACGACTAGAAAATACTCGGTCGTTCCGCCGATCGCGGACGCTCCCATACTGACCCCTTCAAGGTCGAAGGGGATATCTTCCCCTTGAAGCAATTGGATCAGACCCTCTAGTTCCGTAACGGCAAATCGGGGAATCTTTTTCATGATTCTGAAGTGTCGTCTCGGGATTTTCTAGGGCCTATCGTTCTCAGTAGTTTTACAATTATTCCCGATAAAAAAAGTATGGAAACGATGATTATCCACTTTTCTTCCTCCTTCAATATGGCAGTGACGATGCAGTAGGAGAAGGCGAGGGAAAAGAAAAACAGAGTAGACCAAAAGATTTTCGGCGAGTTTCTTTGAGTGAACCTTCTTTCTCCGATTTGAGGCCCGTTTCTGGGTGACCCAAACCGTAGGCTCCAATCGACAAAACCTCGTTTTACTGTATTCACCATGAAGTAGAAAAGGAACGTAGCGATCAGCAGATGCGCGATTTCATTCCATGGAGAGGGAAAATCGGATGGTGAGATTTGGTCCATTTGTAGGCGCTATCGTTTTTGGAGTCTTGGTTTCAAGACTCTTTGAGTTTCGATATCACCGCTGAGGAGAAAATGAGTCCATGTGCCATATTTATCTGAAGGAAAAGTCGAGGCTGGAGTCAGTTTCTTTTTGTGAGTTTTCGACTGATCGATGAGCTTGCATAGGAAAGCAGTGATACCGTCAGGAAAATCCAGAGCGGGGATGTGAGAATTAGCCCGAATACAAAGACCATCAGAAGAGGACCGAGCACAAACATCCAAATAATAAGCCAAGCGCTGTAGAGTCCTTCTGCCATATCTCACTTATTTGCGCGATGCCGGTGACCACGGCAGAAGCTCGAGTCGCTCTCGAAGATCCTCGACGGTCGTCTTCCAGCGCTCGAAATCATCGCTCTCCTCCCAGCAATCCTTTAGGTTTGAGTTCGCCAATATTGCTTCAATGGCCGCCAGAGCTCTTGTCGTTGTATCTGGAGCCAAGTGAATCTTGGGAATGGTTTTCAACTCTTCAGGATTCGAATTTGCTGGATGGCCAGAGATGGTGGCAACGACTTCTCCAGCGGCCAATACCTCATCTCCTTCGAGTTCCTCCGTAAACTTCTCAGGCTTCTTTCCCATTAATCTCCCCATCAGGCTTGGCTGGATATACGTGGTCTCTGCTGAGAAAGCTTCGAGGATCTTCTTCTCCGATGGGGCGTCGAGAAAATCGTCAAGCCAATCCAATGCTCCGTCGTTCTCGAATGTGTTAAAGCCCCAAGCCCCCATGATGTTTTTTGTGTTTTTGGATGAAGGGTGCGGCAGCAAGTCCAAGTGCGATCCCTCTGTTCTTTCTCACGCCATTCACTATATTTTGTTTTTCCCCCGACGGCTTCGTGGGGGAATTCTTGAAAGGCATTGTGGGCGGATGATGGAGGCGGAGCAATGACTTTTGCTCTGGGATACGGGACCTTTCAAATTGCCGCCTCGCTCAGACTCATTTCCCATCCCGCCATAACTATCAAAACTTCCTAAATTCGGTATTAGAGACCCATGAGTTGAGAGTGTTTTAGGAGGAGGAGATGAGCTGTGGCGGAACGAGCTAGCGTCATCGAGAACGGATGCCGCAATCGCTGGAGTGCCTCTGCCAAGGCTTATGGAAGCCCGGAGGTGAATTCGTCTCTGGTTCGTGGGCGATGTTCCCCGAGGAGCTATCGTTGAGTCGGCCTCTCAATGGCCTCCCGACGCTGACCGAGTTTGCTTTCTGGGCCGTCTCAGTGGCCCGGAAAAGTTCTTCGCTACCGACGACAGAATGGTCTCTGTCTTCTAGTAGCAATCCTCCTCAGATGCTACGGTCGAAGGGCACTCGTTCGTCCCGCTACGCGCCGTGACGGGGGACGAACTTGATATCCTGGAGAACCGGGAGACGATTACGAGGAGCTGTTCTGCCAACCGTCGACGATCGCATTAACGTTTGACCGCATCATGTAGAGATACCCTTCTCCGGATGGGAGGCCGTTCCCGTCGGAGAAGAGGGGGGCACCGACCTGGAGGCCAGCTTCCTTTGCGATCGTTTCCAGAGCCTTGGGATTGCTTCCGTATTCAGGAAACAAAACGGTTACGTTTTCCTCGCCGAAGTAAGAAATGATTTCGGCCAGCCCTCTTGGCGACGGGGTGTCTTCCCGGTTTAGGCCTTGGATGGCAACTGCAGTCAGATCATACTTGCGGCAGAGGTAGCCAAAGGCGAGGTGAGAGGTTGCGAGCTCGCGTTCGGACGGAGGAAATTCCGCGAAGCGAGACTCGATCCAATTGTCGAGGGTGCGGAGTGTTTTTGCATAGGCTTTGGCATTCTCTTCGTAGAACTCCGCATTCTCCGGGTCGAGATCACCAAACTGATCCGCTAGCTCATAGGCCGCCCGTCGCATGTTGTCGGGATCGTGCCACCAGTGTGGATCGATGATGCCTGTATGGCGGTGGTGAGCACAGCAGGGCGCAAGGTTCCCATCTGCGGCTACGAGTGAATGAACGCCTCGTCCCACTTCGAAGATCTCCTGATTGGGCTGGAGAGCGTCGGCTAGCTTCGGGAGGTAGTTGGATTCCAGTCCCTTCCCGGAGGCAAGAATGATGGGGGCGTCGGCTATCGCCTCAAAGGTTCTCGGACTGGGATCGAATACATGAGGATTGTCTTCCGGGCCGATGAGCTCGATGACCGTGACCCGATCCTGCCCGACTTGACGGGCAAGATCGGCCATAAGAGGATGAAGGCTCGCTACCTCCAAGGCGCTGGCGGCAGCGGGGAGCAACGCTGCTCCCAGGATCGCTGAGCGCAGGAGGGACAGTCGATGACTACGCAGTCGGAGCGCGCTTTGAATGCGCCCGAGGAGAAGAGCCGGTTTGGTCAGAGAAGGTAGATCAAGCATGGTTTGGATGGTTGACGTTTCAGTGGTAATTCGGGATTCCATTAGTGGGAGCCCCAAGCGATGCCCAATTGCAGCCAGATGGAGCTCTCTTCCTGCGAGGGGAGGACGTCATAGTTGTATTGGAGACGGAGGGAGATGTTGCGTTCTTCGTTTGCCCACCAGGTCACGGCTGGAGAAAAGCGCCAGCGTTCGTCGATCTCAGCTTTGGAATCGCCGGAGACATAGCCAATGCGGCCTCCCAGGTCCCAGCGAAAGGAGGGAGAGTAAATCGCTTCGGCTAGGAAACCAAAATCGGTTCCGGATCCTTCTTCTCCGTGTTCATCATGCTCATCGTGGTCGTGATCCTCCTCATCGTGCTCTTCGCCCTCATGATCTTCTTCGTCGTGATCGTGCTCTTCCTCGTCAGCATGATCATGCTCGTCGTGGTCATGTCCACTTTC
The DNA here is from genome assembly GCF_014230055.1 of Puniceicoccus vermicola. Classification (NCBI taxonomy): domain Bacteria; kingdom Pseudomonadati; phylum Verrucomicrobiota; class Opitutia; order Puniceicoccales; family Puniceicoccaceae; genus Puniceicoccus; species Puniceicoccus vermicola. The sequence goes on from NZ_JACHVA010000082.1 coordinate 38,210, forward strand.
GGAAAGTGTCCAGGATCGACCAAAAAGCTCAAGGGAGCTTCGGAAGCGAGCGCCACCGGGTTCATATCCGTTCTCGAGCCATTCGTAGGCGATTCCGGTTGCGTATACGACCGAGGGTCCCCCGGACGGGTTGTCGCCCATGGCAATAGAGGCGTGGGAACCCCAACGGTGGAAGTCATCTTGATTCCAGGGCACGAAAAGGCGGGTCGAGGCGGTGAGTCCGTCAAAGAGAAGCTCTTCGTCTCCGGAGTGTTCATGGCCTTCATCGTGATCGTGCTCTTCCTCTTCGCCATGGTCGTGGTCGCCGTGATCGTGGTCATGTGCGACGTTCTGGCCGAGAGAGAAGGAGAGGTTTGCTCCCCAGCGGCTGGGAATGTCGAATTGAGCCGAGACACCGTCGGTGCGCAAACCGTGGTCGCCAAGGAAGCGTCCGTAGGCGAGAGGCATATCGATGAAGTCCCAGCCGTGGAGGTGGGTTTGATTTCGGAAACCAAATGCATTCAGGTATCGGCCTCCACGGAGATTCAATCCGGGAAGCTCGTAGATTCCATAGCCTTCCTCAAATTCACCGTCCAGGCGGTTGTTCGCTTCGTCTTCGTAAACGTTGTAAACAGCGGCCGCGCCCAAGCCGTTTTGAAATTCAAGAAGACCGGAGAACTCCAACCCCTGTAATGAAAGTCCATTTCGATAGGGGTCGTGGGCTCCTACTTCGAGTTCTCCCGGGTCAGAAACCGTGCTGTCCCCAGCGACACCGTTCAGAAAGACCGCCGGACGGAACGTCGCGAACCCGTCGAAAAAGTTGATGGTCAGGTTTTCCCCCGTTTTCCAGCTCTCAGTCTCGACTGTGACTGATGATTCCCCTGAGAGAGGAAGGGCTGCGGGCAGGAATACTGCGGCGGAAGATAGAAGATGTTTTAGAGTTGGTTTCATGATGGATTGTTTCGGCTCAGGTAGATCAGATTTTTGCCTAAATGAAAGACACTAACAACAAGAGCTCGTGAAGCGGAAGCAATTTCTGAACCATTTTTCAATCCCTTGGTTTTCTCGAGTGCCGCAAGCCTCCGGCTTTGTATTCGTTCCCTTTGGGTCGGGAACGGAGGAGTGTATCCAATGTACCCAAGGCCCGAGCAGGGTCGGTGCGCAGAGTTCTTTCGCCGAACCGGAGGGATGTCGCCACTTTTCCCCTTGCTCGGGGATTTGCCCAATTCTACCGTCGGCCCTTATGTGTTCTCGGCTTTTGGGTATCCTGATGTGTGTTATTTTCACGGGGCTTTCGTACGTGAGTGCGGGTTCGCGTTTTCAGGATTCGCTGCACGAGTTGGAGTCGGTGAATGATTGTCGGATTGGGGTTGCGGTTCTCGATGCGGGGGACGGACGTCGTTGGGGCTATCACGCGAACGAGCGGTTTGCCATGGCGAGCACCTTTAAGGCGTTGCTCGCCGGGGTTGTCTTGGCACGGGTCGATGCCGGTCAGGAAGACTTGGAGAGGATCGTTTCCTATGATGAGTCGGATCTGCTCTCCTACGCGCCGGTGACGAGCCAGAATTTGAAAGACGGTGCGGGGGGCATGACCGTTTCGGACCTTTGTCAGGCTGCCGTGGTTTGGAGTGACAATACGGCGGCGAATCTTTTGCTGATCTCGATCGGTGGACCGGAGGGGTTCACCGAGTCTCTGCGAGAGTCGGGAGATCCGACGACGCGGTTGGACCGGATGGAGCCGGATTTGAATACGAACGAGCCGGGTGATGATCGGGATACGACTACCCCCGTAGCCATGGTCGATTCCCTCGAAAGATTTCTCGTCGGAGCGATCTTGTCGGAAGACTCCCAAGACCTTTTGGCCCAGTGGATGATTAATTGTGAAACCGGACGTCAGAAACTGCGGGCTGGTTTGGACGATTCTTGGAAGGTCGGAGATAAGACCGGTTCTGGGGCGCGGGGTGCGAGTAACGATGTGGCGATCGCGTGGCCCCCAGGTCGTGACTCGATTCTCATCGCAGTTTTCCTTTCCGGGCCGGGGATCGAGCGCGACGAACAAAACGCGATCATTGCTCAGGTTGGGCAGATCATTACGGCGGAGCTTGCGGAATGAGCGATTTCGGCGTCAGCAAAAGGATGTCGTCTGACGGGAGGATCGGCTCATGATGGAAGTGCGCAATCTCACGGTGCGGGCTGGAGGACGCTCGGTCCTGCAGAATGTTTCGGCGCGTTTTCGCAGTGGATGCATGAATGCCGTGATCGGGCCTTCAGGATGCGGAAAGACAACCCTCGTCCGCGCCGCCGTAGGTTCGGGGGCGCTGCAGGCAGATGGGGAGTTCTGGCTCGAGGGAACCAAGTTGACGAGCCGCGGAGATCGGGTGGGGCGGGTCGGCTACGTTCCCCAGTTTTGCCTGGCTCATCCGGATTTGACCGTTGAGGAGTCGATCCTTTACAGCCTCAAGTTGCTCGACATGGGACCGGAAGAAATCTCCCGACGTGCGGACCAAATCCTCGCGGAGACGGGACTGTCGCGGTTGCGCACGCGGTTTGTGGGGAAGTTGAGCGGAGGCCAGTTGCGCCGGGTGGCCTTGGCCTTGGAACTGGTGGCGGATCCCTCGCTTCTCTTCTGCGACGAGGTGACAGCTGGGCTCGATCCAGAGTCCGAGGATGGTATTCTCGATCTGATCCGCACGCTGGTCGAGCGGCAGGGTAAGACGGTGGTCAACGTCATTCACAACCTCCATCACCTCCACCGGTTCGACTGGATCGTTGTTTTGGATGCCGGGGAAAAAGTTTTTGAGGGCCATTTCCCAGCTTTCCAGAAATGGTTCGAACTTGAGGATCCGGTGAAGTTGTTTCGGCTTTTGGGCGATTTGTCGAATCCGCGGGATTGGGCTGCTCTTTGGCGGGAGAAGGGCGAAGAGCCCGCCAAATCCGTCGAAGCGGAGAGACCGCCTTCCAAGAGAAATACAATTCCGGCGAGTGATTTTTCCCAAGCCAAGACGCTTTTGCAGCGGCGGTTTCGGCTGTTTCTCCGCGACCGGGGTTATCTGGCCTTGACCGCGGCCATCACCATCGGATTCCCGCTGCTGGTGGTCATTTTCGCGCTCGATGGGATCCCGCAGCTGACGCGGCTCTCGATGGATTCGGGGCTCGGGACTCTCGGTCGTCTGCAGGGAGAGATCGCTTTTGCCAAGGAGGCGGCAGATGTCGGCTCGCTGGTCAGTAGTCTTATTCTCTTTCAGGTGGTTCTCCTGACCCTGACCGGGAGCAACAACGGCGCCCGCGAAATCGCTCCGCAGGCCGGGCTGTTTTTCCAGGAATCTCTTCGCGGGTTGCGACCCGGTCCGTTCTGTTTCGAAAAGTTGGTCTTTACCGGGGGAATCGCCGTGGTTCAGGGCATCGTCATGACGGTGGTGGTGAAGTCGGTCGTTCACTTTCCCGGCAGTTGGTGGATCCAGGGGATTACTCTGGTCTTGGTTTCGTTGGCTTTGTCGTGGTTGGCGCTTGGGTTTTCGGCTTGGTTAAAATCCGGTGAAAAGGCTTCGCTGCTCGCGGTCTATGTGGTCGGGTTTCAATTGCCGCTCTCAGGGATTGTTCTGACCCTGCCCGAGCCGTTGACCGATCTCCTCCGTTCAGTGATTACGACCTATTGGGGATGGGCCTCCTACTTGGCTTCCTTCCGCAATACGGGTCTCTACGATGCCGCGGTTTTTGTTAGCGGAGAAAAGGTCCCTCCTTATCTCCTGTGCCTACTCGTGCTGCTCATTCATGTATTTTCGGCAATGATTCTGGTTGCCTCGGGCGTCTTTCGGATGCATCGAACTCGTTAGCCCTCATGACTCCTCAATTCATCTGCTCCAGGGAGGGTTTTCTCTGGAACCCTCCCGCGGACTGTGACAACTTCTTCAAATTCTCATGAAGAACACCTCGGTTCGCTTTCTCCTCTTGTTTCTCCTGCTCGTAATTATTGGCCTGGCGGGATTTCAGTGGTACCGGGTTTCTGAGGTGAGTGGATATCCAGAACCGCTTCCAGTGAGCGCATTTATGGAAAGGCCACTTCAGTTTTCCGGAAACCAGTATCACCTCGATGCGTCGGTGGAGAACGTCCTCGCCTCCGAGGAGCAGGTCGGCAGGATCGTCTTGGTATCCGCCGATTTAGACGGCTCCTCACTCCCCATTTTTCTCCCCTCGGATCTCCCCGGAAATGTCGAGTTTCAGCAAAAGTATCGTTTCAAGTTGTCCGTCGAGAATGGCGGGCTTCTTTACGTCCATGCTATGACTAAGAACTGATGGACGCAGGCAAAATTAGAAGAATGTGTGGGCCGCGGTTACTCTGCTTCCTCGGAGGATTTTTGCTCCTGACGGGGGCGTCCGCTCAGCTCCCAGGAGCCCCTACCATGGGAGCTGGGTCTTACGAGAGTGACACCTTGCAAGCGCTGGTCGACCGAGTCTTTGATGTCGAATCCGATTCGTTGGACCCGGAAGAGGGAGTTCTGAATTGGAAGGGCCGCTCTTTTCAGCTGGGGCAGGGGAGGATGATGCGCGCTCGGTTTGTCCGGTACCTCAATACGCCGGTCAATTCGATGGACTCCCGTCTTTATCTCTCTCTCTTGGATCAGATTCAGGGGCGCCTCTCGACCCTGAGTCAGGCGAGTGACCAGACGAATGAGGAGGATCCGTGGAAACCGGTGATTTCTGCGTGGAAGCTTCTCTTTCAGGCGACCGAGTTCGATGTCGATGGAGGAAACTCCGGGGTCATCGCCAATCTGGTTTACGACAATTGGCGGGATCGTGAACTGTTCTTGAACCGTCAGTTCCGTGAGGATATTGAGGCGGCTGAGCGGGACCGTTTGGAAGATTCAGTTCTCATCGAAACTCGCAAAGAAGAAACAAGGCGTGTTCAAAAGGCTGAAGAATTAAGCCGCTTGCGTCAGGACGGCATTGACGCGCCAACCCTCGATGGGGGAGGGCTGACGCCGCTTGCACAAGCCATGAAACGCCTCGCTGAGCAGGAAGCCCAGCTCGCGGCCCAAGGACTTAAAATCGAAGAAATTGGCTTGAAGGCTCGCCTGAAAATGCAGAGCCAGATCATTTCCTTCCTCTCCCAGAGACGTTTTAAGCACGCGCTCATCCTCTGCTCGTTCTATCGCACCCTTTTTAAGAGCAGTGCACAGGACCTGGAGGTGGGCGGTGAACAGCTGATCTCCTACATGCCTGAGCTCGAGATGATCCCGACCGTCGATTCACTCGAGTTCATCGCCCTCCAAGCGATTGATGATGTCCGGACGGGGATGGACTCCGTCAACAACGCCTATGACCAAGGGCAATTGATCTCGGCCCTCGAACGCTTGCAGGAAACCTTTTTTCTCGGTGAGTATTCACTCGAGGTCGTGCTTTTCCCCGAGGAGAAAAAACGTGTCCTCCGCGAGCTTTACTTCGATCTCGACGAGGCTCAGCGCTTGGTGGAACTCAAGGATTTTGGCGCCCTCGAAGAGTTGATTTTTTCAATCTCCCGGATGGCCGACGACTTCCCGGATCGTGAAGCGTTGTCCGCCGTGCGGGTGGCCAAGCAGGCCAGCCGAATGAAACTCCTGGGGGCTCGGGGAGCGCTTCTGCGAGGAGAGGTGGAGGAGGCCCAGACGATGCTGGACGAATCCTTCCAAATTTGGCCCCTGAACCCGGAAATCGAGAATTTCATGACCGAAACGGTGTCCAGTGCCGATCATGTGACAGATTTTGATGTCGACTACGAATCGGGGGACTACCGCCGGATTTTCGATCAACGCGAAGCCTACATCGCGGCTCTCAGCGGCGATGAAGTACGCGCAGAGCGTCTACGCGAATCGATCGAGATCGTCCAGACCATTGACTTCGGTATTCATGCTGCCGAAGAGCGTTTGGATCGCGGAGAACCCTACGCAGCTTGGGAAGTCCTGAAGGAAATCGAAGAGGTGGCTGGAGACGACCGCCGCTACCATCGCACTCTCTCTTCGATTGTCCCGGGGATCGCCCGTTTTGTGGCCGCTGTCGACGAGGCCGAGTCGCTCGAAGAGCAAGGCAATTACGCTGCGGCCCTGACCAAATTTGCGGCCGCACAGAAGTTCTTCCCCGCCAGCCAGGTCGTCGCGCGTGGCATTGAACGCCTTGCCGGTCAGATGCTCGACCAAGCCCGCGAGATTCAGGAAAACCAAGAAGCCGCCCCTCCAGTTCCCTGAGTCTACCGCTTCACTTTTTTCGTAGAATCAAGCGGCCAGACGAATGACAGGGAGGCCAATCAACCGGCCGCACCGCTTCGCAAATCCCGGAGTTGCTGCAACCGTTTCGGGTCCAGATCTTTCGTCCTGAGGAGTGCACAGAGCCGAAGAGCTCTGAGCCACTGAAATCGGGCTGGCCCTTTCAATCGGCTAACGGGCAACCTTCATGCCGCAGGCCATTCTCCGCGCCCAGTGTCGCGTTGGACCCCAAGGGCAATTTACGAGCAGCTCACAAGGGGGCTGGTCCACAAACAAAACGGGAGGACATTGCTGCCCTCCCGTTGCGAGCCAGGGAATGTCCTGGCGTTTGAATTTCTTTCTCTGGAATCTTAGCGATTCAAGAGTTTGCCGAGAATTTCGTTCATACCCTTCACGACCTTACTGCTGTCGTCTTCGAGGCCTGCGCTGAGGCGGGCTCCGGAGAAGACTTGTTCGGCCACCGATGCGGCGAGGTCTTGGTCCGTGGACTTGAGGGAGGCAATGCTCTTGATCAGCGGGTGCTTGGCGTTGAGCTCGAAGCGCACCGGAGATTCCGGCATGTTCCCGCCGTCCTGATTCATGGCCTTCATCATGCGGCGCATTTGCGGAGTCATGGAGGCGTCGGAATTGAGAACCACGGCAGGGCTTTCGGTGAGGCGTTTGCTGATGACCACGTCGTTGACGCGCTCACCGAGCTTCTCCTTCACCCACTTGCTCAGCTCATCGCCTTCTTCCTGCGAGAGGGCTTCGCCTTCGCTTTCTGGGGCATCTGGCAGCTCGACGTCCTGACGGTCGGCGGAAACGAGCTTCTTGCCGTCAAACTCGCCGAGGTGCGACATCACAAACTCATCGATGGGGTCAGTGACGAAGAGGACTTCAAGGCCCCGGGATTCAAAGGCTTCCAAGTAAGGACCGGAGGCGATGCTCTGGCGGCTGGATCCAAAGAGATAGTAGATATCTTTCTGGTCCGCGCTCATCCGGGTTACGTAGTCGGCGAGGCTTGTGATCTTGCCTGCTTCGGTGCGGGAGGATTCGTAGCGGAGGAGCTTGGCGATGCTTTCGCGGTTGCTGGCGTCGGAGACGACCCCTTCCTTCAGGTATTGGCTGAAGTTTTGGTAGAAGTCGCGGAAGGCATCGGGATCCTTCTTGTCCTTCTCGCCAAGCATCTTGAGGAAACGGCGGGTCAGGACTTTGCTCAGCTTGCGCACGATCGAGCTGTCCTGCATCGATTCGCGGGAAATGTTGAGCGGAAGGTCGGCGCTGTCGACCACTCCGCGAACGAAACGCATCCACTCGGGGAGGAGGCCTTCCGGGTGACGGTCGATGAGGACCTTGCGGCAGTAGAGGGAGACGCCCGGTTCCATCCGGCCGATGCCAAACTGCTCCATGTTCTGCTGGGGAGCGAAAAGCAGGGAGTTGATCTCGAGAGGCGCGTCGGCGCTAAAGTGCAGCCAGAAGCGGGGCTCGTCGAAAGCGTTGGCCTGGAATTTGTAGAACTCCTTGTACTCCTCCTCGGTCACTTCGGAGGCGCTCTTCAACCAGAGGGCTCCGACGGTGTTGATCTTCTCACCGTTGAGGTTGAGGGGGAAGGGGACGAAGGCGGAGTAGTTCTCGAGAACCGACTTTACGCGATCGCTCTTGGAAAATTCCTTTTGGTCTTCCTTCAGTTTGACGACGATCTTGGCTCCGCGGCGCTGGCCGTCGGCTTCCTCGATCTCATAGACGCCGGAACCGTCGCTCTTCCAGCAGTAACCCTTCTCGTCGGGTTTCCAGGAATGGGTGTAGACGAGAACTTCGTCGGCGACCATAAAGGCGCTGTAGAAACCGACCCCAAATTGGCCGATGAGGTTCTCGTTCTTCGATCCACCTTCTTTGATGGCTTTGAGGAAGGCTTTGGAACCGGAGTGGGCGATCGTGCCGAGATTCTCGACCAGTTCGGCTTCGTTCATGCCGATTCCGAAATCCTGGATCGTGATCGTGCCGGCCTCTTCGTCTGTCGTGACGTTGATTTCCGGCTCCAACGAATCGTCGAAGACGTTCTTTTCCGTCAACTGAAGGTGGCGGAGTTTTTCCAAAGCATCGGAAGCGTTCGATACAAGTTCGCGGATGAAGACCTCGCGGTCTGTGTAAAGGGAGTGAACAACGATATCGAGGACTTGCTTGACCTCGGCTTGGAACTCTCTGGTTTCTGGTTTCTTTTCGCTCATGGGTGTTTGGTTCTTCTGTAAAATAATTCTCTCGAAATGATCGAAAACCTTCTGGGACAAACCAAAATGGGCCGGCATTCAATCCGAAAAATCCATTTTGTGCCCGCAAAGGCGTTAGACGACGGCGCGATTCGCGGTCATCGGCCGGGATTCAGTATCCGCCGGACGAACCCTCTGTCGAAGACTCGCTCAAGACCGCTTTGGCCGAGGAGAGTCCGATTCGTGAGGCTCCGGCAGTCAGAAAGGCCTCGACCTGCTCTCGGGTGCGAATCCCGCCGCTGGCCTTGATTTTCAGGTGGGAGGAGGTTTTTGCCTTCGCCCACAACTCGATGTCGGCCAGTTGGGCTCCGGCGCTGCCGAATCCTGTGGAGGTTTTGATGAAGTTGGCCCCGGCTTTCTCGCAAATGTCGAGCATCGTCAGCTTTTGCGCTTCGTCGAGATAGCAGGTTTCGACAATGAACTTTGAAACAAGACCGACCTTCCGGCAGGCCTCCGCCAGCTGGGACGCTTCCTTGCGGAGGGCTTCGGTCTGTCCTTCGATCAAAGCCGGATAATTGAGGACGATGTCGACTTCTGAGGCGCCCATCGCCGAGACCTCGTCGATTTCGACGATCTTCGAGCGTGTCGAGTAGCGGCCACTCGGAAAGCCGATCACGGCGGCTATCCCAACGTCTCCGGATCCGAGGATCTTTCGGCAGAGTGGGACGTTGGTTGGATAAACGCAAACGGTCGCAACACTGTGGCCCAAAGCATCGTGGCAGAGGGCTTCGATGTCGGCCGCAGAGGCGTCGAGTTTTAGGTTCGTCGCGTCGAGCGCGCCGGCGATTTCGGAAAGAGAAAATGGCATGGGTGAGGGTCCATGAAAGGGGAATGGCCGGAGAGTTTCCAGCTTAGGATTCAATTTCCTCCAATCTCGCCATTGCGGGAGCCGTTCCCTGACGAGTGACTGAGAGGGCTGCGGCCCGGTTGGCAAAGCGGGCTGCAGCGGGCAGGTCGCCGGGAAAGCGCTGCATCCCGGCGGCAAAAGCTCCGACAAATGCGTCGCCCGCGCCGGTGGTGTCGACGACTTTTACGCCCTCGACGGCGGGGATGCGTTTATTGTGGGTTTCACTCCAGAGGTGGACGCCGTGTCGCCCGAGAGTGACGAGAACCGTGGGAGGGCCGAGCTTGCGGCAGAGGTTTCCAAGTTCGTCTGGAGAGAGGTGGGGCAGTTCTTCTTCGGTGGGAGCGGAACTTTCCAAGCGTTCCAGCAAGCCGATGAACTCGGTTTCATTGGGAATGAGGATGTCGGTCGATTGGAGGAGGTCCAAGGGAAGCTCTTCGCGGAGGGGTGCCGGGTTGAGAATGCGGGTGACCGAGTTTCGGCCCGCTCGCTCCAGGACAGATTTGACGGCTACGAGGTTGCATTCAAGTTGGCAGACGAGGATTTCACTCTCCGCCAGGAATTCATCCGGGATGTCGTGAGGAGAGAGAAAATCGTTCGCGCCCAGGGCTACCACGATCTCGTTCTGGCCGGAGTTGTCGAAGAGGATTCCCGCGGTACCCGTTGAAGCGTCGCGATATTCAGCGAGAGCGGCATGAATCCCTTCCTCTTGATAAAATTCACGAACTGATTGGGCGAATGCATCTGCTCCAACCGCCCCGACAAACGTGACGTCGGCACCCGCCCGGCGAGCGGCTACCGCTTGATTGCTGCCTTTCCCACCCGGTCCCGTAAAGAACTGTCCGACGACGGTTTCGCCCGGTGAGGGGAAGCGCTGGGTGGAGAAAGTGAGGTCTTGGACAAAGCTGCCGACAACTAGAATAGGAGAGGGGTTCATACGGAAAATGGTAGCTCTGAGATAGGCGGAGAGACAAGTGAGGAAGTTGTTTTCAAAAAACGACTGGTCAGGGGACGGGCGTCGGATGTAGCATTCGAAAATGTTTACTGGACTGGTTGAAGCTGCAGGAAAAGTGCTACGTTTCGAGGAGGATTCTTCGGGATTCCAGTTGGATGTGGAAATGCCCGAGGCAATTTCCGGATACGCTCTGGGAGATTCCATTGCCGTCAACGGTTGTTGCCTGACGGTGGCGAGGCAGGGGGAGGGCTATGCATCCTTCGACCTCCTGGCCGAGACGGTCCGCCGCACCTCCTTTGCTGGACTGACCGCCGGGCGTTGGGTCAATCTGGAGCGAAGCCTTCTCCCCACCACTCGGATGGGCGGACATTTCGTCAGCGGCCATATCGACGAGAGCGGCGTGATTGAAGTTTTCGAGCCCCGTGGTGCCGATTACTACCTGCAGGTCTCTTGTAGCCAAGAAGGGATGGCCTACATGGTCGAGAAGGGTTCGATTGCGGTCGATGGGATTTCCCTGACCGTTGCGGAGGTTCACGAAAGCGGCTTCGCCGTTTGGTTGATCCCGCACACCCTTGCCGAAACCAACCTGAAGGATCGTTCCGCAGGAGAACGAGTGAACCTCGAATTTGACCTCTTGGCCAAGCACGTAGAGCGTATGCTCTCCGCAAGAATGCCGATCGCCGCAGCCGGGAGCTGATTCTCCAATGCGGGAAGATCTACTCAGATTGATCGGAGAGGAACTCCGACTCCTCCGCGCCGAAGGGCTGGAGTCCATCAGCCTCACGGACGAAACCTTGCGTATACTCGAACGCCAGCCTCAGCCCAGGCGCACCCAGCCGGCTGCCGCCGAGCCGTCCAACCAACCGCAGGAAAAAATCGAGGTTCCCCAGATCAAACCGGAAGCCCCGCGGCCGTCTCCAGCCGCCAAAAAGTCGAAGGTAGATTCATCCCTAGCCAATCCCCCGAAAATCGAACTTCCCGAAGGATCGAAAGAGGAAAAATGGAAATGGCTCCGGGATCGCGTGCTCAATTGCGAGGTTTGCCAAAAGCATCTAAACCCCGAGAAACAAATCGTTTTCGGAGTAGGGAACCTGGACGCCGACATCTTCTTCTGCGGAGAAGCCCCGGGAGCGGACGAGGAAACCAAAGGCGAACCCTTCGTCGGCAAAGCCGGAGAACTCCTGACCGGTATGATCAAAGCCATGGGGCTGAAAAGGGAAGAAGTCTACATCGGCAACATCATGAACTGGCGCCCCCAGACGGGAAATTCCTTCGGAAACCGCCCCCCCACCGATGACGAGATGGCCTTCTGCCTCCCATACCTGAAAGCCCAGATTGAAGTCATCCAACCCAAAGTCATTGTAGCCATGGGCGGCACCGCCGCAAAAGGCCTCTTGGGGACCGAAACCAAAGGCCAAATGGGACGATTGAGAGGGAAGTGGTACGAATTCTCAAAGACCCCCATGATGATCACCTATCATCCCTCCTACCTGCTCCATCAAGAATCGGTAGCCAGCAAACGCAAAGTATGGGAAGACCTACTTGCCGTGATGGAGCACTTGGAAATGGAAATCTCTGAGAAACAACGGAACTTCTTCCTAGCGGCTTTGCGGAAGTAAGGAGTAAAGTTATTTTGCGCTTAATAATAAACCAGGTTAATAGTATTGACCTGGATGAGAGATATGCTATTTTTGTTTCATGAGGAGACGAAAAATTGAGGGAGAAACAGCCTATTACCATCTGATGAGCCGAACGGTGAATGGGGAAGCCTTGTTTGGGGATCGGGAAAGGGAAGTTTTGCGTAAGATGATCTGGCAGGTCGCCGAGTTTTCGGGGGTGCGGGTGATTACGTACGCCGTGATGAAGAATCATTTTCACCTCTTCGTCGAAGTGCCCGGAGAGCATGAGGTTTCGGATTCGGAGATCGTCCGGAGGTATCGGATGCTCTATCCAAAGCCGACGCCGTGGCAGCCGATGCCAGCCAGCGTCTTGGAGAAGCATTTGGCTGAGGGGACGGATGAAGGGGATCTTTTGCGGAAGGCGTTGGTCCGGCGGATGCATGATGTTTCTTGGTTGATGAAGACTTTGAAACAGCGGTTCTCTCTCTGGTTTAATCGGTCCCGTGACCGCTTTGGTCCGCTTTGGTCGGATCGGTTCAAGAGTGTTCTGGTTGAAGGCGATCGCTGGGCGTTGCGGACGGTAGCGGCTTATATTGACTTGAATGCTGTGCGTGCGGGTTTGGTCGAAGATCCTAAGGATTATCGATTTTGTGGATATGGGGAGGCCATGGGAGGCGGACGTCTTGCTCGCGAGGGTCTGGCTGTGGTGGATCGCGATATGGCCGGGTATCGGCAGACGCTCTTTGGCTCTGGATCGCAGGTAAAAGACGGAAAGACCGCGATCAGTCGTGAGGAGGCGGTGCGGGTTCTTCGGGAGGAGAAAGGGAAACTGCCGCTTTCGGTCGTCCTTCGGTGTCGGGTTCGGTATTTTACCGATGGGATGATTCTCGGGTCTGCGGAATATATTGAGGAGCAGGCGAAATTGGAGCCTGGAGGGAGGAAGAAAACCCGAAAACCTCGTCCAATGCAGGGAGCGGATTGGGGTGGTCTTTCCGTGGCAACTGGATTGAGGAAAGACCTGTTTCGATAATTCTTACGCCTTGGCCTGTCTTGCCCGGAAAATATGGTCGCAGGCTTCCCGAACGGCACCGCCTCCACCCGGGAAACGTGACACCCATTTGGTCGCTTCTCGAATCTCTTCGGCTCCGTTGAGTGGGGTTAAGGGGAAGGCAACCTTCTGCAGAAGAGGGAGATCCGGCACATCGTCGCCCATAAATGCAGCATCGCTCCAATCGAGTTTCAGTTGATCCAAGATCTTCTTTGCACAAGCGACTTTATCCTTCGCCCCGAGATAAATGTGGGGGATGCCCAATTTCTCACAGCGGGTTTGAACGGGGGTCGATGGGGATCGACTGATGACCCCGATCGGGAAGCCATCCTTGAGCAAACGGGCGATTCCGAAACCGTCCTTGATATCAAATCGACGAATTTCTGGACCTCCCGTTTCCGGTAGATAGACTCCGCCATCGGTCAGCACTCCATCACTGTCCAAAAGTAATACCTTGATTCGCCCCCAATCCATCGTTTCACCTTCATTCGGCTTCATGCCAGTAACCCAAAGGGACTTATCTTGAAATTTCGACCGCAAAAACCATCCATTCTCGACGAGTCGGCAGAAACGCTGACCGCATTTCTCAAGGCCGAGAAAATTCCAGCTTTCCGCGGGAAGCAAATCCTTGAGTGGGCCTACAAGAAAGGGGTTCCGGATTTTGCGGAAATGAGTAACTTGCCGCTCACGATGCGGGAGTCGCTCGGGGAGAAGTTTGCCGGAAATCCGGTGACTCCAGTGCTTTGGAAGCGCTCTGGAGACGACACCCATAAGTTGCTTTCTCGACTCGAGGATGGAGCTTTGGTTGAGACGGTCTTGATTCAGGCCCCGATGGTCGGAGTGGGGCAGGAGAAATCCCGAGCGACGGTGTGCGTTTCAAGTCAAGTTGGCTGTGCGTATGGATGTAAGTTCTGCGCATCCGGTTTGGCTGGGTTTAAACGGAATCTGACTCGGGGTGAGATTCTCGGGCAGTTCTTCCGCGTAGGAGAGAGAAAGGATGAATCGGATACGCCTTCAGCCGTGCGGGAAGATCATGTTCCCTTCGACAATATTGTCTTCATGGGCATGGGAGAGCCGATGGCTAATTTTGATGCGGTCGCCGGTGCGATCGAGTCGCTTCATAGTGACTGGGGATTCCGCTTCGGAGCCCGTCGGATCACCGTTTCCACATCTGGACTGGTTCCAGAAATTCGCAAGCTTGCGGACCTAGGGATCCCCATCCGACTCGCGGTTTCGCTGCATGGAGCGACCGATGAGGTGAGAAGCCGGATTATGCCGATCAACCGACGTTATCCGATCGCCGAACTTCTCGAGGCGGTTCGGTATTTTCGGGAGCGACACAACCGAATGGTGACTCTGGAGTTCATTCTTATTGAGGATGTTAACGACTCTCTTGAACAGGCGATCGCGCTCTCAGGTATCGCCAAGGAGCTACACGCTCACGTGAATTGTATCCCCTACAACACCGTGGAAGGACTTGAATGGAAGCGGCCCAATCTCCGGCGTCAGGAGAAATTTGCCAAAATTCTTCGCGAAAACGGTGTTTCTGTGACTCTTCGGAGAGAAAAAGGGCACGACATCAGTGCTGCCTGCGGGCAATTGAGGCTTCAACACGAGACAGCGGCGTAGTTCGCCGGATGCTTTAGGTGAATCAGCCTCTTCGTCTACTTATAATTAACCAGGAAAAAAATTAGTTTACATCGGAGGAGCCCAGCCTGACTCATCATTCAGAGAAGATCTCCGGTTAAAATCTCGACGATCGTGGATTCCCGGCTGAGCCGGACGCCAGGCAAGGGGATCAGTTACTGCGGTCCGCCATCCAGCGGACGAGGGCCGAGAGAAAATCGGTATTCGCGGAGAATTGAGAAAGCAGGTGGTCGGCTTGCTGAGTGAGTTCTTCGGCACGTTTTCGGGCGGCGTCGAGGCCTTCCAGGGTCGCCAGAGTGACTTTTCCGTTGGCTTCATCGCGGCCGGAACTTTTGCCGGTTTGTTCTTCGGTGGCGGTAAAATCGAGGATGTCGTCGATGACTTGGAAGGCTTCGCCTAGGCATACTCCAAATTGGCGAACGGTTTCGACCTGCTCGGCAGAGGCTCCGCCGATTCTGGCCCCCATGATGCAAGCGGCGGCGATGAGGGCTCCGGTTTTGCGGCGATTGATGGAGGAGAGTGTAGGGACGTCGAGGGGAATGCCTTCGTTGTCGATGTCGTCCATCTGACCTCCGACGAGCCATAGGCTTCCTGAGGCGGTGGCGAGGTCGACGACCAAGTTGTTGGCTAGAGCAGGGTCGGTGGGGTATCCTTCGCCGAGAATTTGGAAGGTAAGGGTGAGGAGACCGTCTCCGGCGAGGATGGCGGCAGCTTCTCCGAAGGCTTTGTGGCAGGTGGGGCGACCGCGGCGGAGGTCGCTGTCATCCATGGCCGGAAGGTCGTCGTGGATGAGGGTGTAAGTGTGGAGGCATTCAATGGCGGCTGCGGCGGGAAGTGGGTTGGACTTCGATGAGAAGGCCTCGGCGACGGCGCAGACCAAGACTGGGCGGAGGCGTTTGCCACCGGCTTCGAGGCTGTGGCGCATGGCGCTGTGCAATTTGGTGGGTTCGGTATCCGCGGAGGGGACCCTGTGGTCGATTTCCTTTTCGATTTGGAGGCGCCAATTTTCGAAGCGCTCGGTAAACTCTTTTGGGTCCATTGTTTGATTGTTGTCGATCAAGTCTTGCAATTTTTCAATCCGGTTCCCACATTTCTCCGTTTTTTCCAGCAATGCCAACTTACGACTACGTTTGCTCTTCCTGTGGCCATGAAATGGAAGCCTTCCAATCGATGAAGGATGCGCCTCTGAAGAAATGTCCGAAATGCGGAAAGATGAAGCTGTCCCGAATGATCGGAGGCGGCTCCGGTTTGATTTTCAAGGGATCAGGCTTTTACGAGACCGATTACAAGAGAAAGTCGGGATCGAATTCCTCCAGTAGCTCGGAATCGAAGCCTTCTTCGTCCTCGAAGGAGTAGAGGGAATTACTTACCTTCCCCGATGCAGCGGATTTGCAGTTCGGTGCTGAGGGAGGAGATTACCTGGGTCTGGGCGAAATAGCGTCCGCCGATGGGGGTCGTTTCATCGGGATTGACGGCGACGGCGCAGGGCACGAAGGCGTCATCGGTGAGGATTCCGTTGGTCGGATCCATTCCAATCCATCCGGCTCCGGGGAGGTAGACCTCCGTCCAGGCGTGCATGGCTTCGGCGCCTTGTAGGTCTCCGGTTTCGAGCAGGTAGCCACTGACAAATCGGGTGGCGAGTCCTTCGTACTGAAGCAGCTTCTGGAGTAGGGCGGCAAAATCCCGGCAGGAGCCTTTGCCCCGGTCGAGGATTTCTTCGGTGGTGTAAATCCCCGGTTCATCCCGTGGCTCATATTCGAGCTTGGTATGTATATTCTGATTAAGGGCAGCGAGAAAGGATACCGTCTCTTTCTCCTCGGGAATGAAGATCTGAGCGGCTTTTTTGAGGATGGGATCCTGAATTGCGCTAGGCTCGAAGTAGCCCATGAGGGCCTGTTTCTCGCTGTCGTTGTATACGATAGGACGGGCGAGGGCTGAGGGGCCGAGTAGAAAGTTGTAGGGATTGGCCCCCGAGCGAATGATTTTCATCCGGTTGGTGAGCGAAAGCACCTCTGTCTGACCGATGTATTCAAAGGAATACGTTGGATTCTCGAAAGCGTCCCGCAGGAAGCGGAGATTGCCGCCGGGTTCCGTCTCGAGGGTCTGATGAAACCGCCGAAACCGCGGAGTAATCCTCAAGGCCTGCAGTGAGAGGGAAACGGGTCCGTCGTAGTCATAACGGGTAACGTGATAGACCTCGTAGAGGCGGTCTCCGGATTTTAGTGAAAAGTCTTCCATGGTTCTTCCGGGACTTGGCAACGATCGAGTTCGTACCGTGAGAAAAGAAAAAAGAAATCGGAGAGTCGGTTGCCGAAGGAGAGGGCGGCAGGTGGTACGGGATAGTCCCGGTGAACGGTGGCCATGCGTCGTTCCGCCCGGCGGAAGACGGTGCGGAGGACATGACAGAGCGAGGCGGTCTCGCAACCTCCGGGAAGGAGAAAGCTCTTGGAGTTGGACTCGAGTTCGGATTCGAGTTGATCGATCCATGATTCGAGCTCTTTGGTTTTTTCAGGCTCGAAGACATATTTGTCCCGCATGGACTCTGGACTGGCGAGGACGGCCATGAAGGTCATGAGATCTTTCTGCAAGGTCTGCAGCCGTTCCTGCCAAGGGTGATCCATTCCCAATTTCACACGGAGCATGCCTAGGAACGAGCAACCTTCATCGTAATCGCCATAGCACTCGACGCGTGGATCGTCCTTGGGGACGCGGGAACCGCCGATCAACTGACAGGTGCCGGCATCACCAGCACGTGTGTACACCCGGGATCGTTTTATCATTGCCCTGAGTATTCGGTGTCTTTCATCAACCAGTCAAGTGCCCCTTGAATTTCCCGGTCCCAATGGGCCCATGAATGATCCCCTGGGCCTTCACTGTATTGAAGAGGGAGGCTTGCTTTCTCTGCCGCTTGGCGGAAATCGGAATTACTTTCGTAAAGGAAGTCTTCGGTTCCGCACCATTGGTAGAATCGAGTCGGTTCGTTCCGTGGTTGCTTTAGGAGATGCAGGAGGTCGGCATCGCTTCCGGGAACTTGAGAGACATCGCCAAAAATGGCGTTCATCTTGGTCCTGCGAACGGGATCGTCTTTCCAGTGATTCGATAGATGGCCGATGTCGAGGGCACCGGAAAGGCTTACTGCGGCGCTGTAACGCTCTGGATGGGCAAGCCCGAGACGGAAGGCTCCGTATCCCCCCATCGAGAGACCAGCGGCGAAGCGAGCTTTGCGGTCGGAACGGATGGGGAACCAAGCTTCGCAGAGAGATGGTAATTCCTGACTGATATAGGACCAGTAGTTCATCCCCGAGGCGGTGTCCTGATAATAGCTCAAGTCAACTCGCGGCATGACGACGACGAGTGGGTAACTGGCCGCATAGCGCTCAATGGAAGTGCGTCGCATCCAGATGGTTTCATCATCGGACCACCCGTGCAGGAGGTAGAGCGCGGGATAACGGTCGAGCCGATCCGGGGTGCTCATCCCGATCTGACCCTGGGCATCGGGCTGGGGAAGAAGAACTTCGACCGAAGTCGAAACTCCTAGTTGTTGGGAAAAAAATCGAGTGCTTAACCAAGCCATCCCTTCACCATGAAATGGTTCACGGCCTGCGGCCAGCTTGAATCAATTTGGATGTGCCCGGTCGCCGCTTTCACGAGGGAAATGCCAAGAGGGTTGCGCTGGGGCGTCAGATGCTGCAGAATTTTGTCTACCGATGGCGAGAGTTACCATCCTCCTTCCTGTGCGCAATGGAGCGCAGACTCTGGAGGCAGCGGTGGAGTCGATCCTCCAGCAGACCTTCAAGGATTGGCGGCTATTGATCGTCGACGATCATTCGACCGACAGGACCCGGAAGTTGGCTGAGGGTTTCTCCGCCGAGGATCGTCGGATTTTGTCGATTCAGGCGGTGGGCCGAGGAATCGTCGCGGCGTTGAACGAAGGGCTCGCGAGGGTATCCAGTCCATTCGTGGCTCGGATGGACGTCGATGACTATTGTCATCCAGAGCGATTGCGGTGGCAGTGCGAGTTTTTGGAGGAGAATCCTGAGATCGGAGTGGTCTCCTGCCGGACCTGGCAGGATGGTGGTGGCCGGGGATATCAGCGCTACATGGATTGGACCAATTCGATTCTCTCGGTGGAGGAGCATTTCCAGAATCGGTTCGTAGAGTCTCCGGTGGCGCATCCGAGTGTCGTCTTTCGACGCGAAATTCCTGACCGCTTTGGGGGCTATCGTGCAGGTGATTTTCCGGAGGACTATGAGATGTGGCTCCGGTGGATGGACCAAGGCGTTCGATTTCAGAAAATCCCGGAATTCCTTCTGGAGTGGAGGGATTCGGAGAAGCGGCTCTCACGGTCTGATCCCCGCTACCGGCCGGAAGCGTTTTATGAAATCAAGAGTCACTTTCTCGGTCGTTGGTTGGAGCGGGAGATCCCTGCGGATCGTCCTCTTTGGCTCTGGGGAGCAGGCCGAGTAACCCGGCGTCGATTTCGGTCTTTGGAGGACAGTGGACATCGTTTCGCCGGATTCCTCGACATTGACCCGAAAAAGATCGGTCAGACGCTGGACGGGCGACCGGTGGAGGATCCGCGAGATCTCGCAGAGGACTCTGATCGATTTCTATTGTTCGGAGTGGGCGCGAGGGGCGCACGCGAGCGAGCCACCCAGTTTCTGGAAAGCCGGGGCTATCGGATCGGGAAGGATTTCTTGGCAGTGGCCTAGGCCGAATACTCTCCGAAAACGTAGTTTTTCAGATGCTCGGCTTCGACTTGATGCTCTTCCATTTGCCAGCGAGTGACATCCCCTATCGAGATGAGCCCGACGAGGCAATCCACCGTATCGAAGACCGGGAGGTGTCGGGTGCGCTTCTCGGTCATTTTCTGCATGGCCGTGGCGATGGTATCCGTGGTGTGAAGGAACTGCGGATCGGGGGTCATCACGTCGGCAATCCGAGTCGTTTGAGGATCCAGGGTTTTGGCGACAACCCGGGTCAGAACGTCACGTTCGGTGAAGATCCCGACCAGTTTTTGTTCCTCCAAGACCACGAGGCTGCCCACACGATGGCGGTTCATCTCAGCGACGGCTTCGAACACGGATTGATCGGGGGAAGTGGAGTAAACGTCCGAGGATTTGCGATTGAGGAGTTTGGTAATAGGGGTGTTGTTTTGAGGCATGGCCGGATATTATCGGAGCATGGCGCGGTTGGCAAACGAATAGAGAAGCAGTTGCGGCTGGCTTTTCGACCGGTGTATGCCTATCGAATGAAAGGGTGGAGAGACCTGTTTTCCCGATTTTCTACCTCTGGCGATTGTGGGCGCTGACTGGAGCCGGAGGATCTGAGCTTGTGGTGAAAAGAGCGTCTCTGCCTACCGTTTATCATGATTAAAGCCGAGAAAGACCGTATTCGCACCTGGTTGCTGTTTCGTTATTGTCGGTTTGCGATGCGGCGGCGTTTCTTTTCGGTCCGGCTTTACGTGGATTTGGATGATTTTCAAGAAACGGGAACTTTTCCGCTGATTCTCTATGGAAACCATTCCTACTGGTGGGACGGGCTCATGGAGACGCTGATTTTCGACCGGCTGAACCTGGACTACTACATCATGATGGAGGAGAAAAACCTCCTGAAGTTCCGTTATTTTCAGAAAACAGGGGTGTTCGGGGTGGATCTGGACAGCCAGAAAGGCCGGAGCCAGGCCTTGCTTTACGCGGCTCGATTACTGCGTTCAGATAGCTTTCGCCGGACGCTCCTGATGTATCCGCACGGTCGCCTCGTAAACGATTTTGAACCTTGGCCGGAGTTTCAAGGAGGGCTCAGCGGATTGCTGAAGATCAACGAAGGCGCCCACGCCCGGCCGATGGCGAAAAAAATCCACTCCGGAAAATATCCTTTGCCAGAGGCGGTGATACGGATCGGGGCACCGATTGCTGCGGATAATTTGGAAGAAGGACTACGGAGCTGTCACGAAAAGCTTCTGAAGGACCTCAACTCGGATGAAGAAACCGATCGTCACTGGTTGATTCCTCCTCCGCGGAAGTGGCATGGGAAGACGTAGGGGCTGGGCTGTCTGAATTCAGGCTGGGGTGCGGGTTGGGCCAACCCGCGCTACCTATTGGGAGATAGCAGCCTGGGAGGCTTATTGTGCGAGCTGTTCGCCGGGGACGGCTTGGCCGGTGCGGCGGTTCAGTTCCTCATAGATGCGGAGGGACACCCAGGCGTCGGTGGCAGTGTAGTTGATTTGCTTCTTGGTCAGAGGATTCTGTTCCCAATTGGAGACCCGTGCGGCTTTGGAAATGCGGAGGTAATTCAGGCTGGGGTGCGGGTTGGGCCAACCCGCGCTACCTATTGGGAGATAGCAGCCGGGGAGACTTATTGTGCGAGCTGTTCGCCGGGGACGGCTTGGCCGGTGCGGCGGTTCAGTTCCTCGTAGATGCGGAGGGAGACCCAGGCGTCGGTGGCGGCGTAGTTGATTTGCTTCTTGGTCAGAGGATTCTGTTCGCAGTTGGAGACCTGTGCGGCTTTGGAAATGCGGAGGTAATTCAGGCTGGGGTGCGGGTTGGGCCAACCCGCGCTACCTATTGTGAGATCGCAGTCGGGGAGACTTATTGCGCGAGCTGTTCGCCGGGGACGGCTTGGCCGGTGCGGCGGTTCAGTTCCTCATAGATGCGGAGGGAGACCCAGGCGTCGGTGGCGGCGTAGTTGATTTGCTTCTTGGTCAGAGGATTCTGTTCCCAATTGGAGACCTGTGCGGCTTTCGAAATACGGCCGTTGAGGAACATTCCGGCGAGATTACGGAGGCCGGTGGTAATGATTCCGCGGGCGGAGGCTATGGTGCCGAGATCGGTGAAGCCAGCGGCTTGGAAAGGGGAAATACGATTGAGGCCTTTGATGTCATCGTGAGGGGCGACGCCCACTTTCTCGACAGCCGGATCGGCAAGAATGGCGAACAATTCTTCGTGTCGGGAAATCTGCCGAAGCTGGAACAACCACGCTGTCGCTCCGTTGGACAGCTGGAGGAGAGCCGGTGGTCGAACTTCGTCTTGGCGGCGGAAAGTCGGCTTACTCTCCGTATCAAACCCGAGAAGGGTTTCGTGGCGAAGTTCTTCCAAGGCGCTGTCCATCTGAGCGTCATCTTGGATCAACTCGATCTTTCCCTTGAAGCCGATCATCGGCAGATTGCGGAGGACCTCTTTGCACATCCTCTCGGGAAAGGGAGCGTCGGCAGGTATATTCATCCTTCGGATTCTTGCGGTCCGTGGGGTTGTGGCAATGGTTTTTTGGCGCTGAAGACCCCTCGGGTATTGCGGTAGAGGACCCAGTCCGCGTGGTCCTTGGCTCCGGCTGAAAAACGCGGGAAGTCCCGCAGATTGCTTTTGAGGAAGACCTCTATGGCTTTTTCGAGGGCGTAGGCGCGTTCGGCGATATCGCGGGAGAGCCGGGCGTTGAGCTGGGTGCGCCAGTGAGATTCGACGAGGATGAAGAGATCGAATTGCGTGCGCAGCTCCTCGTGGGCGGCGATTTCGCCGTCGCAGATCAGGCAAGTTCCGGGATGAACGGGTTCCGTTTGGTCGGCTTCGCCCGCCGTCGCGTTGAAAATGGGGCGATGGATAGTCCGTCCTGATCGAGCCGCATCGAGGTCTGCAAAAAGCCGGGGCAGATCATTGCCTTCGGGATGTGAGCCGAGGAGGCCGCGTTTCGCCCGGTCCCGACGGGGAAGCCGGTAGTCGTCAAGAGGGAGGAGGGCGGAACCCTCAATCTTGTTCACGAGCCAGTGGGAGACGCTGGATTTGCCGGAGCCGCCCTGTCCACCGATTCCGATGAGGAGTGGAGTAGGCGGGGTCGGTTCGCGCTCCTGAAGATCAGATTGAAGCTGGGGCCACCAGCTCTCGAGGCTTTTGATTCCGTTGCGATTCATTAATCTAGATAGTCCTCATCGCTGGCTTTACGAACGGCCTCGACGGAGGGGAGGATTGACGCTCAATCAACTCGTCAATCCGTCTCCTTGCCGAGGAGGGCGCGAAGGTCAGAGGGGGCGTCGGAGACGGATCCTCAGACAAATCCGGTGCCGGATTCTGGACTTTCTTGTTCATGTTTTGCTGGTTGCTTGGATACATGCTGGTTGCGGGTTGAGCCAACCCGCGCTACCTTGGGCTAGAACTGGGTGGTGGGGACTTCGCGGACCGACGGGTCTACGTCGAAATATTCCTCAGGCTGAAATCCAAAGGCGCCGGCGACTAAGCTGGAGGGGAACTGTTCGCACTTATTGCGATATTCGCGGACGTTGCCGTTGAAGAAGCGACGGGCGGCTTGGATGCGATCTTCTGTGATAACGAGTTCGCGTTGCAGTTGGAGGAAATTCTGGTCGGCCTTGAGTTCTGGGTAATCTTCGGCACGGGCGAGGAGATGGGTGACCTGTCGGGACATCTCCTGCTCGGCGGGAGCTTGCTGGCCGGCCGAACCCTGACCACTCGTCTGGAGACAGCGTTCCCGGGCGAGGGTGACTCGCTCGAGGACTTCCTTTTCGTGGGCCGCGTAGCCCTTTACGGTTTCGACCAGATTGGGAATGAGTTCGTAGCGCCGTTTCAACTCCGTGTCGATATTGCTCCAGGCTTCCCGGATGTGATTGCGGAGGGAAACGAGGCCATTGTACTGGGCCAAGAGCCAGATGCCGGGAAGAAGGATGACCACCGCGACGATGATCCAGGGGAGTATGGACGGTGCATTCATGAAATGGGTCGTTCTTCCTCGAATAGGTATTCAGGCATGAGGCCGAAGATGGATCCGAGCCGTGCGACGTTGCGCTCCCAGTCCTCGACTTTGGTTTTGCGGGAAAAGGCGAGCACAAGCCATGCTCCTTCCACCTCAATGTTGAGGTCCTCTTCGTCGAGGAGATAGTCGATCATCCGGGCATTGCAGAAATCGTAGGCAAACTTCTTGTCGCGGCTCTTGACGTTGTAGCGCTTGGAGAACTCCACGGACTCAAAATCGATGTCGTCGAACCCGAGCATTTGGGCAAACTTCTGAAAGATTCCCTCCCGGTAAATGCGGAGCTCGGGGAAAGCACCGGGAAGCATGAGGAGGAAACTGGAACCGTGGTAATGGTGAGTCGTGCGGTTCCCCTTAGAGTCGGTCGAATGCGTTTCGTAGTGAAAGTCGAAGGTCTCGAGCGTTCGCCCGTCCATGTCTCCACGAAGTCGATTGTAGAGGTATCGATTACTGCCCTTGCGGATCGGATCAATGAATTCGAATTGCCGGATCTCAGTCTTGTTTTTTTCGGGGAAGAACTGCAGTCCATGCTTGCGGGCCAAAGCCGCTAGAGCTTCGCGTCGCTTTTTCTGCTGGAGCCAACCATAGTAGGCCAGTCCTCCAAAAACGATGACGACGGGGATGATTATGAAAACGGGGTTCATCGGATTAGAGTGTGAGAAAGGATCGAGGAGGGGACCAGTCTCAATTCGCGGAGGAAGACAGGCGAAGGCAAGAACAGGATGTTTGTAGTAGGGGCGCAGCTTCAGCTGCCCCCATCGCGGATTTTTGGGCAGTCTCTCCGTGAGGACCTTTCGTAGCCGCAGGACCGCGCAGCTAAAGCTGAGCGGCTACTTGTTGTAGGACCGGCAGCTAGAGCGGCCGGTCCCAGTGGGGATGTCGAATGTTGGGAATGCCGCCTAGGCGTCGGCGAAGAGTGCGGCTGGTGGGCCGCTTACGGGGAGGTCGCGGACGATTTTAGTAGGGGCGCAGCTTCAGCTGCCCCCATCGCGGATTTTTGGACAGTCTCTCCGTGAGGACCCTTCGTGGCCGCAGGCCCGCGCAGCTAAAGCTGAGCGGCTACTTGTTGTAGGACCGGCTGCTAGATCGGCCGGTCCCAGTGGGGACAGTGGAATGTTGAGGATACCGCCTGGACGTCGGCGAAGAGTGCGCCTGGTGGGCCGCTTGCGGGGAGTTCGCGCACGATTTTAGTAGGGGGCAGCTTCAGCTGCCCCCATTGCGGATTTTTGGACAGTCTCCCCGTGAGGACCCTTCGTGACCGCAGGACCGCGCAGCTAAAGCTGAGCGGCTACTTGTTGTAGGACCGGCTGCTAGATCGGCCGGTCCCAGTGGGGACAGGGGAATGTTGAGGATACCGCCTGGACGTCGGCGAAGAGTGCGGCTGGTGGGCCCCTTAGGGGAGGTTGCGGACGATTTTAGTAGGGGCGCAGCTTCAGCTGCCCCCATCGCGGATTTCTCGGACAGTCTCCCCGTGAGGACCCTTCGTGGCCGCAGGACCGCGCAGCTAAAGCTGAGCGGCTACTTGTTGTAGGAGACCGGCAGCTAAAGCTGCCGGTCCCAGTGGGGATGGCGAATGTTGGGAATGCCGCCTAGGCGTCGGCGAAGAGTGCGGCTGGTGGGCCGCTTACGGGGAGATCGCGCACGACGAAAAGGTTTCCGCCGAATTCTTCATCACGGTCTTTGGCTGTGCCGGTGCTGATGTAGAGGTCATTGCCCTTCGGTCCTCCGAAGGCGCACGAGGTGGTTTCGTGGGCGGGGACGTCGATGCGGCTGACCTCCTTGCCGGTTTCCGGATTGTAGCGGGCGACGTGTCCGCCGTGGCAGAAGGCGATCCAGAGGTTGTCTTCGCTGTCGATGGTCATTCCATCGGGCGAGGAATCCTTGTTCGAGGTCTCGACCACGACCCGAGGATTGGAAAGGGTCCCGGTTGCAGAATCGTAATCGAAGGCTTTGACTTCCTTGGAGGGGGTGTCGATGTAGAAGAGGGTCTTGCCGTCGGCTGACCAAGCGAGCCCGTTGGAGTTGGTCACTGGGCCGTAGGCTACGGAGTGCGACAAATCGCTGTCCAAGCAGTAGAGTTTGGCGGCTCCCGTTACTTTATCGGTGGCAATCGTTCCGCCATAGAGACGACCGTCAGGAGAGCACTTGCCGTCGTTGAAACGATTGTTGGGAAGATCGGGCTCGGGATCGTATATCGGGGTGCTCGTGCCCGTTTCGCGATCCAGGAAATAAAAACCGTTGTCTCCGCCCCAGAGGAGGCGTCCGGACTTGCAGGGAACGACGAAGCCTACTTGTTGGTCGAGTTCCCAGCTCTGTTGCTTGCCGGTCTCGGGATCGAATTCAAGGATGCTCTGGGCGTGAATGTCGACGTAGAGGAGGCGGCCGTTGTGCCAAGTCGGGCCCTCGCCCCATTTCGATTGGTAGTTGCCGATCGGTTCCGGTTTATTCATGGAGAAAGGCTTTCACAGAACCGGAAGCCAAGGCAAGGCGGTTTGTCGGTCTGTCAGTGGCCGGTGGTCGGTTTGTCGGTGGTCGGTCTGTCGGTGGTCAGTGGTCAGTGGTCAGTGGTCAGCGGTCGGTAGTCGGTGGTCGGTGGTCGGAGAGGCGGTTGCGCGACGGTCGGGACCTTCGACTAGGCGATGAGGGCCATCTTCTCCTTGGTAACGGGAGTGATGGGTTCTTTTCCTGCGAGGAAGCGCTCGCACTCCTTAACGACTTCGGCGCCCATGCGGAAGCATTCACGTCCTTTGGAACCGGCGATGTGGGGAGTGAGGATGGCGTTGGGCAAATCGCGAAGAGGTGAGCTATGACGATTGGCCTCATCCTGAATGACGTCGAGGATGGCGGTAATGTCGGGTCGTTCGCGGAGGACCTCGATCATCGCAGGTTCGTCGACGACCATCCCGCGGGAGGTGTTGATGAAGGTGGTGCCGTGGCTCATGCTACGGAGGTGGTCTCCGGTGATCATTCCCTCCGTCGACGGAAGCCAGGGGGTGTGGAGCGAAACCACATCGCAAGTTTCGAAAATCGCCTCCAGGGTTTCCGATTTCTCAGCTCCGCAGGCGTAAAAGAGGTCGTTAGTGGCGAAGGGGTCGTAAGCGACGACGTCGAGATCGAGATGTTTCAATTTCTGACAAACGAGTTGACCGATGGCACCGAGCGAAATGATACCGACGCGGCTACCGTGATACATGCCCTGAATGGTTTGGTGGGAGTCTCCATCTTCTCCCTTCTGGAGAGCCGTCATGTAGTGCCAAAAGCGCTTGAGCGAAAGAGTGATCGTGGCTTCGGTGAACTCTGCGACGGGAATCGCGTTCATCTGATAGGCACTGGTGAGGAGGATGTCGCGTTCCCAAAATGAATCGGTGATGAATCCGCGGGTGCTACCAGCCGCGTAGAAGAGGGCTTTCAGCGAGGGAAGAGCGTTCAGAAGCTCTTCGTCAAAGAGTGGGCAGCCCCAGCTTGAAAAGACAATATCGACATCCTGGTAGGCGGACGGATTGCTGAGAATCGACTCCCGAGTATGGAGATTCCCGTCATTGTCGGTCATCTCTTTGATCTGTTGAATGGAGCTCGTGTTGTAGACGAACTTGAGGGAATCCTCCGGAAGTAGGAAAATCGATTTCACTTTGGTTTAATAAAAATGGTATTTTTTGCTGTTGGCAGCAAGTCAATGACCTTAGAGCAGACATTATGGGTGGGTCAAGTTTGTGGAGATTCGATCCTTTCGAATCAGAAACCTTTGACTTTTCGCCTCGCAAAGAAAATTGCGGGGGGCGCCACGGCGGGATGCCGGCCTATTCTGCGTTGCGGAAAATGAGGGTCCGTTTCTCGCTCATATCTTCGATCGCGTAGCGTACTCCCTCGCGGCCAAGACCGCTGTCTTTCACTCCTCCGTAGGGAAGGTTGTCGACCCGCCAGGAGGGGATCTCATTGATGAGCACTCCACCAGCCTCGAGCGTGTCCCAAGCCCGGAAGGCGTGATCAATCTTGGCGGTGAAGACGCCGGCGTGGATCGCATAGTGGCTCTCGTTGACGGACTCCAGCACCTCATCGAATTCGAAAAATCGTTCAAGGACGACAATCGGCCCGAAGGCTTCCTCGCAATAGAGCTTCTGATCGCGGGGAACGTCGTAGAGAATGGTTGGCTCGACGAATTGACCGTCCCGCTTGCCTCCGTGGAGGATTTGGGCCCCGGAGGCCGTTGCTTCGTAGATCCATTCTTCGAGTCGCTGGGCCTGAGCTTCGTCGATGAGAGGGCCGATGAAGGTTTCTTGATCCCGAGGATCTCCGGACTTCAGGGCTTGGGTGGCGGCGACAAACTTTTGTACAAACTCTTCGGCGAGGGAATTGTGGAGATAAATCCTTTGCACGGAGATGCAGCTCTGGCCCGATTGGTAGAATGCACCAACGATGCAGCGTTTGACGGCATCCTCGACATCGGTGCCCTCATCGAGAACACAGGCGGCGTTTCCCCCCAGCTCGAGGACGACCTTTTTCTTGCCGGCGCGTTTCTTCAGTTCCCAGCCGACTCTGGGAGAACCGGTGAAGCTGAGGAGCTTGAGTCGCTTGTCGGTGGTGAACGCATCTGCCTCTGAGACCTCGCAGGGGAGGATCGAAAATGCGCCCTCCGGGAGGTCAGTTTCGGCAAGAATCTCTCCGATGATCAACGCTCCGAGAGGTGTGCGGCTGTCCGGCTTGAGGATGAAAGGACAACCGGCGGCGATAGCGGGTGCAACCTTGTGGGCCACTAGGTTGAGAGGGAAATTAAAAGGGGTGATAAAGGAACAGGGGCCGATCGGAACCCGCTTGACGATGCCGCGATATCCTCGGCAGCGTTCGCTGAGTTGGAGGTTCAGGACCTCTCCTTCGTCAGCCATGGTCTCGCGGGAGGCGATTTCAAACGTTTCGATGAGGCGTTCAACCTCACCCCGGCAGTCTTTGATCGGCTTTCCGGCTTCGCTGCAGAGAGCTTCTGCCAATTCCTCCTCCCGTTCACGGAAGCGCTTTATGCAGTGGTCGAGAGCAGCTTTCCGTTCAAACGGAGTTGTTTTGGCCATGGGCTTTCTTGCCGATACTGCCGATTCGATGGCTCGATCAATATCCTTGCGGTCTGCAAGGGCTACGGAGGCGATGAGCTCTCCACTGAATTTGTCGCAGACCTTGAGGTCGGTATTTGGCTCTTCGGGTTGGCTCCCGAGGTAGAACGGATAGGTGCCTTTCATGATAGGAGAAAGCATAGATTGGGAATCGCTCGGGGTCAAAGACGGACTGATTGGCTTGGGTCTTGCTATCTTCTTGCCACCAAGGACCCATTCCTTGAGTTTCCAGTCGCGAAAGCACTGGAAACTCGTCCTGAGGGTTCGCACTGAATCATTATGTGGTTATACGCAGCATCCTCTCTAGAATTTAATGTCGTCGTCGAGACTCCGTTTTTGATGATGTTGCGACCCCGGAGTGGGACCCAGCAATGGGTGAGTCGGGAGCAGTATGTCATGTCACCGAATGCTTCGCCCGTTGAGTTCACCGATCCCTTTGGAAATCTTTGCCAGCGATTGGTGGCACCACCAGGGCGGTTCTCGGTGAGGACGTCGGTCGATATTGAGGTTGCGGATGCCTATGATGTCGCGCCGGGGGCACCTTTCGTAGAAGTCCAGAATCTCCCGGATGAGACCTTGCCCTTCCTTTTGCCGAGTCGCTTCTGTGAGGCGGATCGTTTTACTCAGCTGTCCGCCTCTCTCGTGGGCGGGTGTAATCCGGGCTATGATCAGTGCATGGCGATCGTCGACTATATCAAGCGGACGGTTATCTATACACCCGGTCAAGGTCAGGAGATCATCAGCGCTTGCGAAGTCAATGGGCGCAATCAGGGAGTTTGTCGGGACATGGCGCATCTGGGTATTGCCTGTTGCCGGGCTCTTTCGATTCCGGCTCGGTTGGTTGTGGGTTACCTGGACCAGCTCGAGCCGATGGACCTCCACGCTTGGTTTGAGGCCTATGTCGGTGGTCGTTGGTACACCTTTGACCCGACCCAGAACAATCCAAATGGTGGCCGGGTTGCGATCGCCTATGGACGGGACGCGGCGGATGTTGCCGTGTACACCCAGTTCGGTGAACCGGTCGAACTCCTCAGCCTCGATGTTACCGTCGAGCGACGGTCTGCTCCGCCGAGCTGAGAGGCTCTTTGGAGATCGAACCTGCCAAGGTTAGGATCTGTTCGGCGACGTCGGCGATGTTGTAGAAAAGAGTAAACTGTAGCCGAGTCAGCCCTGCATTTGTCTGTTGGGTCTTTTCGGTGATTGAGGTGAGGATCGGGCGAAGATCTTCTTCCGGTGATGGGCAGGGTTGTTGCAAGCAATGCTGGCAGGTCTCCAGGGCCGAGAGGATTGAGTTGGAGAAATCGAGAATCTCCTCAGGAGGCCGCCTCTCAGGGCGGCGATGAGCGCCGAAGGCCGATAAATAGGAGAGTAGGGCGTGATTGAGGTAGGTCAGGTCAAAGGCGAGCTCACGTGACTTTTGGCGCTTGCTGGGTTCGAGATGCATGTCCTGCCAAGCGAGAACGAGAGCATTGTCGGCGCGGTGGGCTTCGCGCCGGGCAGAGCGGTAGGGGAGGTCGTCTCCGGTGACTGTCCCGGAATACTCGTCGAGGATTGCCCGAAAGTAGGCCGCATTCTTCGCCAAGGCTTCAGACAGGAGGCTGGGCAGTCGTTTGTACTGCCAGTCAGGCCAGAGTAATCGAACGCTGAGGTAAGCCAACCCCGAACCGATCAGCGTGTCGATCAAACGTGGGGCCATAAGGGCTACGCCTTGATGGGAGACCAGATTGAAGGCACAGAGGACGAATGTGGTGATGAAGATGACTGAGACGGAGTAGTTCTTCTTCAGCCAGAAGAAGAAGGCAAACGCCGAGACGAGCATGAAGAGCAATTGCCCCGGAATCGTGGGAAGCAATTGGACAATGAGAATTCCACCAACGACTCCGCTGAGGGTTCCGAGAATGCGCTGAAAGAGTCGGCGTCTCGTGCTGCTATAACTCGGTTGGCAGACGAAGAGACTCGTCAGAATGATCCATTCGCCCTTGGGCATGGGAAAGATCTGGAAGATCGTAAAACCAGTGAGAAAGCAAAGACTGAGGCGGATTGCGTGACGGAGACGCGGGCTCTCCCAGTAAAGCTGGTCCTTGATTCGCTGGACCGTGGTTCGTCGGTCACGAGCGAGTTGGGGCGATAGGTCGCGGAAGAGATTGTCGCTGAGATTCCGGAGCGACTGATTGGAACGGGCGAGGTTGTTGACGAGAAGGACAAGGGGCGAGGTCTGATCGAATTGGTTGTCCTGTAGTTGTTTTTCGAGAACGCCGATGATCCAGTCGAGGGAGACGGGGTGGCGATAAGGGACTCCGGTGAGAAGGCTTTCAGAGAGCTTTCGGGAGGCTTGCGACAATTGGCTAAGGGTCTGGCTGATGCCTTCCAGTAACTCCCGGTTTTCGGGTTTTTGGCTCAAAAGGTCGTAACGTTCGTGACTGGAAGCGGCGCGTTCGTGCAGGCTTTGAAGCAGCATGAAAGACTGCAGATAGGGCCGGAGTTCTGAGGGGTCCTTCAGGGAGTCGCTGTAGCTGTTGAGGACGTCTTTGCATTGGTCGAGTGCGGTGACGAGGCGAACGTTGCGAAGAGCGAGCTGGTTGCGCACCTGGCCCTGACTCTTTTCCTCGCTGGGGAAAAGACTCGCTTTGATTTCCAGATAGTCGGCGAGGGCCGCGTAGCCACGGGCGAGTTGTTCTTCCAGAAGACGCCATGGATGGAGGAGGAGCAGGCCCAGTGAGATGAGCCCGTAAAACAGGGCCCCAGCGGGGAGGAGGAGCGGCTGCCAGTACCAGGCTGGGCTGATCGAGGCTCCAATCATGGCATAGATTCCGACCAGAACAGCACCAAAGGTAACTCCGCGATAGCGTTCGCTGATTCCCCCGATCAGGAGAAACCCGATTGTAGATAGTGCGAGCCCTAGTCCGAGGAGGATCGGATAGGGGCGAAGGAGTTCTACCGAAAGGCTGGAGATTCCAAAGCTGACCACCTTCAGTGCCATTGACTTGACGCGGCCGGCGGGATGATCGTCAGTCTCGGAGAGGGCTCCGGCTAAGGCACCGAGGGAGAGCGATACCGCAAAGAAAGGAAAGCCAAGCAATACGAGAGGGATGGCAAGAAGAGCAATCGCGACGGTAGCCTTGATCGCCATGAGCCGATCCGGGTTTCGCCAGAAAGATCGGCGGATGGGCTCATACCATGAGCATCCTTCGAGCAAGCCTCGCACTCGGGATGTGCCTTCGTGTCCCTTCCTCTCTATCATTGGTTTTAAAGATTATCACCCGGGTTCTTCATTGAGAAGACTGTTTCTTGATCCGTCCCGCGGTAGGGGATGTCCGTTGCGGTTAAATGTCCGGCACTGGGCAAACCCAAAATGGACGCTGATCGGCTCCATCAGGGAAATTCAGGAATGGATAGCGTGGGATAAATATCTTTTTTGGGGGAGGGCGAAGCTAAAGTAGTGAGAGCTTCCAGCTCTCTCCTGCCGATCAGAGGCGAAACGGCGGGGAGCCATGTTGATTACACCCTCCGAGTTTCCACGTTTTCAATATAACCGTCCCAGTGCCCTCAATCCCTCCACTCAGGCAAGTTAGCCAAGGAATCGCCAACTCACTTGCCCGATTCATTTTTTCCGCTTCTTGGCGACCTTCCTCTTTCGCGGCGTCACCCAATGATCCACTGAGGAGTCGACGACGAAGGCTCCGCTCAACGTCTCGCGGCCTAGAAGCATTCGGTGGATCATGTTTTTGCGGCAGACCAGACTGACGAGAATTCGCTGTTTCACCCCCGATAGTTCCAAAGTCGTTTCGACGAAGAGACGCTCCTGCCCATGACCCGAAGTGCTTCGCACCCGTTTGCGGAGTTTGATGTCTTCTTCGACGGTGATGAGTTCGTCCTTTTTTCGGGAGAGGCGTATCTTGAACTGAACCCGATTATTCGGTAGCTCCAGAATCTCCGCGCAGTCGATGGCGCTACTCTTCGCCCCGGTGTCTGCTTTCGCTCGTAGGTGGAGGTTCCAGTCTGGAAGGTCGATCCACTCCCGCCAGCCGATGACCATGGGGGAACTCATTGTTCTTCCTCCTCACTCACATCGATGTTGGTCGCCAGTTGGGTTCGCAGATCGGATTCGAGTGAGTTCTTTTCGAGTCCGCCGATACTTTGAGTTAATCGGAGGTGCTGCTGTTTACTCTTGGGGAGGGCGATGTGAAATATTGGATCGCCGGCGGCGACGGCCGGCATTGTCGTCATCCCCATGACGATTCCATCGTAGGGGCTTCGAATGGTTTCATTGGTGCGGCCGAGGAGGGTGGTGTTGGTGGCAAGCACTTGACCCGAGGCGACTGATTGTCCAGGGGCGACGTGGTAGCGTAAGAGGCCAGCCTTTTCGGCCCGAACCCATTTGGTTTCTTCGACAATGATCTGGTGTGGAGGGAGCTGTTGGAATCCTTCGACGATTCCCAGTTCAATGAGGACGTTGGTAATGCCTCGTCGGGTGAGATCCAATACGGTGGGCTCCACTTTCCAAACTTCGCCTGCTTCGATGACAATTGTGGGGCATCCGGCATCGACCGCTTCTCTACGAAGTGAACCTTCGGGGCCTGATCCGTTGACAATCACCTCGCAACCGAAGGCACGCGCGAGGCGTTGACAGTCCGTATTCTCGCAGTCGGCCCGTACGTTGGGAAAATTGGTTCGCCGCAGGGCGGCTGTGTGAAGGTCGACGATGTAGTCGCAGCGTTTGACGACATCTTCAAACACCTTGCGGGCGAGCCTCGCAGTGAGACTGCCTTTGGCGGTTCCCGGGAAAGAGCGATTGAGATCGCGGCGGTCCGGCATGTAGCGAGTGTGTCGCTCGAATCCGAGAATGTTGATCACCGGGATGAGGATAAGAGTCCCGCGGGCCAAAGAGAAGGGAGGTTCTTGGATGAGGCTGCGGATCGCTCCTGTGCCATTCACTTCATCGCCATGAACGGCGCTGGTGATTCCCAGGACCGGTCCAGGCTCTTTGGCTCTCCAAACAACGATAGGAAGATTCACCCGGGCACCACTGAGGCTCTTGCCCACTTCGAGGGAGAATCGCTTCAGCTGTCCTGCCTCGACTCTCACCTTTCCCCATTCTGCGGGCGAGGGTTTCATAGCGTTTTTCCGTTTGTGACCGGAGTCTCGGGAAGCGGTTTAAGCTTCCGCCGTTTAGGAGATGGATCGGGGATCAGGCCCTTCATCTGATCGACTTGGCCATAGCACATCAGCGAATCGTTCGCCTCGAGCACCCGGCTCCCTTTGGGATTGGAAATAACCTTGTCGCCCCGTCGAAGCATCAGGACCACGACGTCGAGGTCGCGAAGACCGGTGTCGGCTACGGTTGATCCGACGAACTTGCTGCCTTCGGGGATCGAAATGTCGGCGACCCCGTATCCTCGACTGACGGTCAGACGCTGGCGGATATCAATCTCCGGGAATTTGATCTGGTCGGCAATGTAATCGATGACCGCCCCGGCGACGTCTAGTCCCGTAGCGTGCTCGATGCCCTCCAGTCCTGGCGAGGAATTGATTTCCATGATCTGGGGGCCGTCCTCTGCCTCCAGCATATCGACCCCGCAAATCTTGAGTCCCATGATCTGGGCGGCGCGGACCGCAGCTTCCGCGTAGGCAGGATCGAGGTCGATTACCTCGGCCTTGCCCCCTCGATGGACGTTGCTGCGAAACTCCTGTCCCTGTGCTACGCGCCGAATAGCCGCCACGACGCGATCCCCGATCACAAAGGCGCGCACATCCTTCCCTTTGCTCTCGGCGACAAACTTCTGCAGCAGCACCTGCTGTTTCGTGCTGTGGAGGGTTTCGATGATCGCCATGGCGATTTCCTTGCGATCAGCGAGGATCACTCCGACGCCCTGAGTTCCCTCAATCAACTTGATGATGACCGGAGCTCCACCTACGCGGTCCAAAGCCGCGGCGACATCCCTCTTGTCTTGAACATAGGCGGTGGGAGGAATACCGACATCATGTCGTGAAAGGATTTGCAGACTGCGGAGTTTGTCCCGTGAGTTTACGATCCCCGGTGCGGTATTCGGTGTGTAGACGTCCATCTGCTGAAACTGTTGGACAATCGCGGTGCCGTAACGGGTGATCGAGGTGCCGATGCGGGGAAGAATCGCATCGGGGGGAGTGATTTCTCGGTCTTTGTAAAAGAGGTTCGGGTCTCCGTGAGCGATATCAATGGCCAGCCGGAGGGTGTTGAAGACCTTTACGACGTGACCGCGGTTTTTCGCTGCTTCGATCAATCGGCGTGACGAGTAGCATTTGGGCGCGCAAGTGAGAATTCCAAGGTTCATTGGAGTATAGGCTAACGATACCTGCCTCGGGTAGCAACGGCTTTTGCCGGATTGCGTTCAACCGAAAATGTCAAAAGACCTATGACGGAATTCACGCTCGACCGGAAATCTTGAGTAAGATGGTCAAGCAATCCCCGGTGAGCGGAGCTCTTTGACCTTTTCGAAGTCCAGTGGGCGAGTCGCATACTTCGACCCTTTTTTGCTTCAAAAGTCGCGGCGAATCCCTTGGCTCTGGAATCGGGAGGTTTCGCATTCCTCGCACCCAATCCACTTGCTCATGGGGTATCTCACGATTGGGGCGAGGCGTTTTCGGTTTGTTTGTAGAATGGAATTCACTTACGTTTTTTTTATGAAAGTAAACGCACGGATATCGGTCGAATGGCGGCGCCGCATGCTCATTTTGTTCCTCATGTTTTTTGGGGTTGGGGCGTGGTTTCTCGCGGATGGGTATGTGAATTGGCCGAATGAGGCGAAGCGATATGAGGCTTTTTCCGAGATCCGTAGCGAGCTGGGCGAATCCGATGAGGTAGAGTCGGCCCACTCGGAAGAGGGTGAGAGTGCCGAGGTCCAATTGGCTTGGAAGCGCTACACTGAGGAACAGGGGATTTCGAATAAAATCCCGAAAGAACGCACAGAAGATGCGATCCGGGAGCAGCGGATCATCGGCGGCGTCGTGATGGCCTTCGCCCTCCTTTTCGGGGGTTGGGTGATTTGGAATCACAAGCTGTCCGTTCGCGCTGAGGGAGAGACGATTATCGGAGCCTCGGGCCAGCGGGTAGAACTCGACTCCATCGTCGCGACGGATCGCAAGAAGTGGAAAAAGAAGGGGATTGCTTACGCGATCTATGAGGAGAATGGGAAGCGGAAGCGCCTGACCCTCGACGACCACAAATTTGCCGGCTGTGAAGAGATTCTCCTCGAAGCGGAACGGCGGATCAAGGCGCGTGAAGGCGATTCATCCGAATAGTGCTTGTTGAAGGGCTGACTCGGGTTTTACTGCCGGAACGTTTGCTCTGTCATCGATTGACCGCAAGAAGGTTGGATCATCCCAACGGGCATTAGGCGGTTCAGTTTGCGGGTCTGCTCGGCTTGCTGAACTGAGATTGCGCGGATCCTGGATCGAAGTGCCGGAAGTCTGCAATACTGCTAGGGGATGGCCGGATTTTTGCTTTTGTTCAGGAGTCTCACCAACACCTGAACAGTTCTTATGAAACCAATCCAATACGCTCTCTTGATGATCGATTTTCAGAATGATTTTTGTCTGAAGGGAGGATACGGCGATCAGTGCGCGGGGTTGGACTGGGTGAATCCCGTTATTCCGAGGGCAAAGGCCTTACTCGAAGGGGCGCGGGCCTACGGGGTGCCGGTTATTCATACACGTGAAGGTTATGCATCGGATCTATCGGACTGCCCTCCGCTCCGGATCGAGAGGTCAGAGAAGGCGGGGGCCAAATACGGCTCGGAAGGTCCGATGGGCCGATTGATGATTCGGGGCGAATACGGGAATCAGATTATTGAGGAACTCGCTCCGATTGAAGGGGAGTTACAATATGACAAGAACTCCTACGGTGCGTTTGCGACGACGACTATCGATGAGGATTTAAAAGCTCTCGGAGTGACCGACCTCGTATTTGCGGGAGTCACAGCGGATATTTGCGTGCACACAACGCTGCGTGAAGCCACAGATCGAGGTTACAACTGTCTCTATGTGCGCGATGCGATCAGCACTCTAAATCCCTACATCCGCAAGGCGGCGGAAGAGATGATCCGCCAAGAAGGCGGAATCTGGGGCGAGGTAGTGGATTCGGAGGCAATTATTGAAATTTGGGCCAAGCTGAAAGCCTCTGAATGACGCGAGCAAGGGAGACGCCTTGGTCCATCAACGTCGGGATCAATGGAAGAAACTGGCACGGAAGCTGAATTTCTTCAGCCTCGAGTTGGTGAGCTTCAGGGTATTCCGGGAGGGACGCACCGTTTTCTTGCCAAACGTGGTTATTCGCTGTCTCAGATTTCGGGAATATCCAGCGTGAGAGTTGTCCACTCGTGTCGGCGGTGATAACTGGGCTTCGTTAGGTTTGCTGTCGAAGAAAGGGTGGCTTCCTTTTTACCGGGAGAAGCATCGTAGCGACAGATTGCGATTTCGAACGTTAGGGAACTTGGATTGGATACGATTCCAATCGATTTCCACGGGAGGAAAATGTGAGTGGACCACCGGTGAGACTCTTCGTCGATGGAGACGGAGCTCGTAATGAAATCGGGGTCGGTAATGTGAAACTCCTCGATCTGGCGTTCGGATTTCCGTACGGAGTCAAAATCCGCTGCCGTCCAATTGAGCTGGAGCCGGTGATCATTGGGGGTGACGTGAATTTCCCAGTAGGTGGGGAATCCGGGGATGCCCGCGAACAACTCGACGACATCGCCGAGTTCCCAAGTCTTTTGATTGAAGCCGGTTGCCTCCGAGAAGATGGTTTTATCCATTAGGGTGACAATGATGTTGAGCCCCTCGGAGGATGCATAGAGGAGAGCGACACCAGGAAGAAAATCTTCGGAAGGTTCGGCCAGCCAGAATTGCTTAAGCTCTAGGACTTTATCAGGAGATTGAGTCAATCCTTGTTGGTCGGCAAAGGCCAATGCTTCGGAGGTTAGATCGGAAATAGAAGTTCCCATGGTTGTGGAGATCGTGATTAGGGAAAGAAGAGAATAGATAGTCTTTGGGAGAAAGAGTTTTTTTGATAATTGTCATCTTTTGGAGATTGAAGAATGGGCGGCTCGTATGAGGTAGTCTGGGCGAACTCGGTTACGGAAAAATTACCCCGAGATTGTTCTGCGAGGCGACCACCCGGGCGGTTCGGAATTGTGCCCGCGGATGGTTCGGTTACTCTCGCAGGATGGTTAAAACCTTTGAAGAGGCCTGCGAGTTCGTTCTGAAGCACAAGGTTTGCACGGTTTTCGGGAGTAAGGACTCTCCTTACGTTTCTCTCTGGGACCATACGGATTTGTCCGCAAAGAAGCCCGCAGGCGGGGGATGGAGTCCGCGGGTGCAGGCGGTTTGGGACTGGAAGACGCGGATTCCGCAGACTTTTCCGGATGAGATTTTCTACGGAAAGGTGCCGGGAGGCGACGCGGTGCTAATGGAGATGAACTACCTGAGGGAGGTGCATTATCCGAAAGCTTATCAACCGATCGAGGAGCTCCCGGAATTGTCGCAGCAGCTCTATGAGCTCATCCAGATGGAGCCGTGGTATACGGGAGACCTTCGGCGGGAGGCGATGGAGCGGTTTGGATGCACGAAGAGTCGTTTCGATACTGCTCTGAAAAAGCTGCAAATCAGCCTGAATATCGTTCGCTCGTTGGATCCGCGCATCGAAAATGATTTCTGGCTTCCCTTTCGTGAGGTCTATTGGGACATCTTCGAGCGGTATCAAGAGAGCGGAGACTGAGATCTTGATCCGGGATGACGAGATGGCGGAGGTTTACCACTCCGGCAATTTTCCGTCCCACCAGCGAGGATCTTGAAAGCCCAGCATCGCATTCGGGTCCTGGGGGACTTTTTGAATCGGATATTCATGCCAGGTCCCGTCGGGGGCGAGCGCTCCGGGTTGTCCGGTTGTGTGGACCCAGTTCTGGCATGCTTCTCGGAGGCGGAGGAGTTCGGGGTGTGACTCCGTAGTCGAGGCCAAGTTGTGGTTTTCGCGAGGATCGTTGGTTAGGTCGAAGAGATATTCCTTTTGATCCGGGGCGCTGAAGATGTATTTCCAACCCTCCTCGACGGCCATGTAGAGGCCGTTTTCCTGACAGTTGTACTGAGAGAAGACCTGTGTGCGACCGGTGCTTCCGTCGGCAACGGATTGCAGCGGGATTCCATCGAAATCTTCCGTTTCGAACGGGACGTCCGCGGCGCGGAGAAACGTGGGAGCCAGGTCGATGAGACTGACCGGTGTCCCGGTGCGGGTGTCGGCGCGGGAGCCGTCCGGCCAGCGGACGATCATCGGAACTCGGGCGGAAACGTCGTGCATCCCCCGCTTTCCGAAGCAGCCGTAGTCGCCGAGGTATTCGCCGTGGTCGGCGCTGAAGACGATGAGGGTGTTCTCGAGTTGTCCGGTTTTTTCCAAGGATTGGAGAATGCGCCCGACTTGTTTGTCGATGAAGCTGATGCAGGCGAAGTAGTAGGCACGCATTTGCCGGATGAGGTTGAGGTCAAGTCCTCCGTAGTCTCGGTATTTTTGACGGTTTTGGCGGCGATTGATGAAAAAGGTAAGTTCCTCGAGGTCGCCCGGGAGGTCCGGAAGGGGCATGTCAGGGCCACGGTAGAGTTTGTGCCAGGGGACCGGCGGTGCGAATGGCGGGTGGGGGTGAATGAAGCTGCTGTAGAGATACCAAGGCTGGCTTTCGGTTTTCTCGCTTTCGATGAAGTCGATGGAGCGGTCGCCGATCCAATGAGTCGGGTGCTTCTCCTCCGGTAAAAGGCTGGGTTGCGGGACGTAGTACATCTCTCCGCGGATTCCGTGGGGCTCAAGAACCCAGCCGCAATCGGATTCGACGAGGTCTCGTGCGTAGTCGTCGCGAACCCGGTCCTCGGGGATTTCCTCCTGATAGTCACGGGTTTCGAATCCACGTTTTGAATACGGGTCCGGCGTGAAGTGGCATTTGCCGACTCCGTGCGTACGGTATCCGCTTTGGCGAAGGCGTTCCATGAAGGTGGGTTGGTCCTCTGCTGGCATTCTGTTCGCGTTCGAGAAACAGCCAGTGCGGCCGGGGTATTGGCCGGTGATCATGCAGGCGCGGGCGGGGACGCACTCGGGGCTGGGGGAGTAGGCGCGCTCGAAGGTGGTGCCTTCGGATGTGAGCCGATCGAGGTTCGGGGTCTTGAGGAACGGGTAGTGGCCGAGGGCGGCGATGGTGTCGAACCGCTGTTGGTCGGTGAAAAGGTGGAGGATGTTCGGGCGTCGGGATGAACTCATGGGACCAGTGTAGGGGATCGAGTGGTTCAGCGACTAGGATCGGTTGCGGGAAACCGATTTTGCAGGTTGTTTTGGTCCAGTATTATGGACTAGATTTGTAAGGTGAAACAATTGGATCGAGCCTTGGCGGTGATTCGTTTCCTGCAGCGGGAACGTCGGGCGAGTTTTGGAGAATTGTATGAAGAGCTTGCTCCTATCTCCCGGACGACGCTCTCGGCGCTGCTCTCCTCTCTAAAG
Organism: Puniceicoccus vermicola; assembly: GCF_014230055.1. Classification (NCBI taxonomy): domain Bacteria; kingdom Pseudomonadati; phylum Verrucomicrobiota; class Opitutia; order Puniceicoccales; family Puniceicoccaceae; genus Puniceicoccus; species Puniceicoccus vermicola. Next base: position 78,146 of record NZ_JACHVA010000082.1, read on the forward strand.
CGGCTGGAGGAGGTAGAGCACGTCGGGCGAGAGTATATGCCGGCGCGTGGAGTGCTCGGGGCGGGCGATATTCAATTCTACGAACTTCCGCGTAAGGTGCGCGCACGAACCCAGTCTGTCCTGACTCGAGTCGCTCGCGAATCCAGCCACGCGTGTGCGATTTTTGCCCGGGTTGGCACCATGACAATGAGAATTGTTGACCAGTGTAATCTGCCGGATGGGGATTGGCGCTTTTCACCCGTGGGTTATGAGTGGCCGTTGGTTCCCTTTCATGGCTTTGCGAAGGTGTTCTTAGCAGACTCGGATCCCGAGCTGGCGCGGTCTTGCTATGGGCGTTGGAATCGTCACTTGCGCCCGGAGCTAATCCCGGGTTCCTGGGAGGATTTTGCGAAACAATTGGGCCGGATTCGGAAGAAGGGATACGCTTTGGAGTATCAAGAGGAGTCTCGCGAGATTCTGCGCCTCGCGGCCCCGATTCATGAGTCTTCACGTAGGGAAGTTCGATTTGTGGTTGGGATCGTGGCTCGAAATGTGTACCTGCTGGAGGCTGATGAGTGTCTTCGGATTCTCCTCCCGGCGGCGAAGGAATTGTCTTCGGTGTTGGGTGATTTGTAGTCCGGCCGAAATACTATTTTGGGGTGCAGCAGGGGGGGGAGCGCGGCTCTTCACTGTGAGGTAAGTGTCAGCCCTTCGCTTGCATGAATTTTCTGGAGGGGAGGCTCTTGCACTTCCGCTGCGTGGGATGCTGCGCGCGGGCACTGTCGATTGGTGGGGAGATTCTTCGAAGCGAATGATACTCAAACCAATCTCCCGTAAAATCCGAATTTTCGTAGCATCCCGCCGTGAGGCGGATGACCGGGGACGGTGAGAATCTATGGGCGACTGACGGTCATCAGGATTTTGGAGAAGCAGTGGATCCGTGATCGTAGAGTTTTCCGGAAATTGTGAGGGTGAATTCGCCCTGGTGGCAGAGTTCGGGATCGGAGAGGAGGATTCGGGCCGCGCTGCGTCCCATTTGTTCCCAGTTGGGGCCGTAGGAGGAGATTTTCTGTGAGTGGGAAATCATCTCATCCGCTAGATTGTCGAAGCCGACGATGCTGATATCTTCTGGGATCGACATCCCAGCGGCTTGCAGGCGATGGGCCACGAAGTAGGCCATGCTGTCGGAACTGCATGCGATCGCTGTGCATCCCTCCGGGATCCTGATGTCTTTCTGTCCACGCGGGATGAAATGGGATTCTGGAGTGAGTCCGTTCTCATGCATGGCCAGAAGGTAGCCGTTGGATCGCTCGACAAACAGGCGCGTGTGGGACTCCTTGTATCCGAGGAAGGCGATTTTTCGATGCCCGAGTCGGATGAGGTGCTCGGTTGCGAGTTTCATTCCGTTTTGGTTGTCGGCGATTACTCGCGAGATGCCTGTGCCGTCAATATAGCTGCTCACGGCGAGGGAGGGGATCCCCGCAAGCGATGTAAGGGAATGGGGAGAGTAGCGCCCGAATATGAAGGCGGCGTCGATGGTCCGGTTTTGAACGATCTGGGGAGTTTCTTCGAGGTCGACGGTTTCGATCAGCGTTTCCACTTTCATCCGTTTACATTCCTGCTGGAGCGAATAGAAGGTCATGGTTTTCAGTTTCGAAGCGAAGGACATGTGAGCCTGGTCGGGGGCCTCGAAGAAGATAATGCCCGCTCTTTTGACTTTTTCTGAAGGGGAGGACAGTTGGGCGCGGTTTTTACGGTATCCCAGTTCGTTGGCCTTTTGGAGCACGCGCTCTCGGGTGTCTGCTGCCAGGTGAGGGTAGTCGCGAAGAGCCCGGGAGACTGTGATGGTGGAGAGGTTGAGCGCGTCTGCGATCTGTTTTTGACTAACTGACATAGGAATGCATCTAGGATTGTTTCGTTTTATGACACAAAAATCATTTTGTGTCATTTTTTAAATTTGAAAAATGAGGCAGTGATGAGTTCGAACAAATCTCAAGAGTCCTGAGAATGGTTTATTTTGAAGGATCGGAGGTTACGACTTGACAGTTTTTTGGATTTTGTGTCTGTTAATTGTCAGACAGAAAATTCTCTGTCATTGATAGCCGTTCCCTCTCTTCCGGTTCTTCGGATTTCCCCACAATGAAGAAATACAATGAAAGGTTTAGTCTTCTCTGTGGATCGCGATCCGGGAATGGGAATGCCTCCACTCAGATGAACCCTCAATCCAACTATCCATGTTAAATAATCAAGTGTCCCCCTCTTCTTTGTTTGTCGCAATGATCCTATCGGTTCCAGTGATCTCGTCAGGAGCGATCTATGAATGGGATTTTCAGGATCCTTCGTATGTGCCCGGTGAACCGGTCTCCGGAACCGGAATCGATACGGGCGGAATGACATTGGGCAACGAGGCCATCATTGTCGACGGCTCGACGACTCCTCCGGATATTTTCGGTGGTGACGGCAATCAGAGCACGTACTTTCATTTTGAATTCACCTCGGGCGCGACTCCCATCCTTCAGTTCAATATCCCCGGGTATGATCCCGGGTCGCCACTCACGAAGGGATCCGTATCCTTCGACATTCAGTTGGAGACGGCTGGCTACATGAGGGGGGCAATCGAAGTCGATCTCGGGACGATGTTTACGGCCGGAAGCACGGGCCGAGCGGCATCGCTCGCAGCCTTGCAATTTAACTATTCGAATTCCGGAAGTTCGCCCGTTGGACAGGTAAACTATTTCGAAAATACGACGTCGGGTGGATCAATTTCTTCCAGTGCTTATACTTTGAACAGCGGGAGTGCGACGAATGTCGAGATTTCCTGGGATGTTGAAACTGGATCGTATTCAGTTTTTCTCGACGATAATTTGATCATCACTTCCGATTTTACGGTGGATACGGTCACTGGTGTGAACGCAATTCGGTTCTCCAGCGTAAATGGACCGAGCGATATCGGGTTCTTCATCGACAATATCCAGGCGATTCCGGAGCCGGGCGCGGCTGGGATTTTCATAGCTCTCGTGGGCGGACTCGCGGTCCTCGGCCTGCGTCGTCGAAATCGTCGATAGGCAAATCGGTTTTGGTTCTAAGTCGAACTTCCCTCAATTGGTTCACCCGTTTCCCCTTTATTTGTCATGTCTCGAAAACTCAAAATTTTGACCTTGTTGATCTCGAACTTTTGCCTGGCGTTCCAGTTGGGAGCGTCGGAGTTCCTCTGGGATTTTCAGGATTCCGATCCGGGTTCTGCGCCCGAAGGAACCGGGGTTTCGGTCTTCGGAGTCTCGGAAGGAACGACTCAGGTCGTTGTTACTGGAGGTGAGTTGGAACTGCATGATCCGTTTGGCGAACCAGGCAACAGAAGTGTTTATCTTTCCCGCGAGGAATCAGCCGCCAAACACCCAATTTTGCAGTTGCAGTTATCCTCTCCCCTGCGTGATGGCAGACTGGAGTTTGATTTGTTTCTCCCGGGCGATATGGGGACCGGATTGATGGAGGTCGATCTGGGCGATTTTGGTGGAGAGCGCGATCAGGCTCGGGCAAAATCGCTTGCGGCGGTTCAATTCACGACTCGAGCCTCGGGTGCGAGTCAGGGAAAAGTGTCCTGCTTTTCCGGCAGTTCCAAGGGGTCGGACATCGTCTCGACACGTGGTGAGTCTCGTCTGGACAAGAACAAGGTCATTATTTCATGGTCCGGGATCGATGGCACCTATCGAATCATCCTCAATGGTGAGACGGTTACCTCGGAGAAGCATCCGGATGGAGTCTTTCCGGCCACAAACCCGGAACTGGCCGAGGTTTCTACCATTCGCTTCACCACGGCTGCTTCGGCGGCCAGTCCATCTTATTATATCGACAATGTTCGGGTGAACGGGGAGTCGGCACAATGAGGGGATTTGCGGGAATAAATATTCTTTCCTTTGCAATTTTTCTGTCGGCGGCGGCGGTCTCGGGAGAGGCTCGTGAGCTCTGGGTAGGACAAGAGAATGTCGAGCACTCCTCTTATTCCACGATTCAGGAGGCGTTGAACGAGGCTGAGTCCGGAGATTTGATTCGAGTAGCACCGGGAGTGTATCACGAACGGATCGTATTCCGGAACGGGGGTGCCTACGGCGAACCTATCATTCTGCAGGGAGAACCGGGAGCGATTCTGGACGGAAGTACTCCGGTCGAGTTCGAATGGGAGGCCCTGCCCGAAGTGGGCGAAGGGGTTTACGGCACTCCACTGGGATTTTTCCCATTCACAGTGACGGCAGAAGGGAAGACCGTGACGACGTTGAACGAGAAGCGGGTCCAACCGGATGCGAAGAAGCATCATTTTTTTGATCCGATCATTTGGACCGAAGCATTTCGCGATGGAGTGGGTCCATCTGGATGGGATGGGGTGAAAGCGCTCGCGATGTATCGCCACGCGGAGAAACAGCTGGTCGTTCGGTTTCGAGGAGAGAAGAACCCCGGGAAGATGGCGATCACAGCCTCTCCCCAGGAGCCGATCATCTTGATTGCCGGAGTCGACCGGTGTGTGGTGAGAGGACTCGTTTTGCGTAATGGCTATGTCGGTGTGGAAATGGATGATACCCTCGGGTCGGTGGTGGAGGATTGTGTGATTCAGGCGATTGATTATGGGGTCATGATCAAGAATGGCGCAGACCGGTGCACCGTGCGCAGTAACGAGATCTCTCTCGATCCCTATGCCGGGGCGGATCCTTATGGGGAGGGCTCATGGGACAATTGGTTGGCAATGAAAGTCGGAGGCTATTATGACCGCAGGGCAGTCACTATCCTGGAGACGCTCGGCGGGCATCGTATCCATGATAACTGGATTCATGACCATTGGGATGGCATCAGTGATGTTGGAAATCCTCCTTGGGATAAGCGCGAGGATCCGCCGATTGATAACCCAAACCTGAGGATTCATCATAACTATTTCAGTGTCATGGCCGATGACGCAATGGAGACGATGGGAGCCAGTGTAAACGGGCGTTGGCACGACAATGTCGTCGAGCGGAGTCGTTGCGGCTTTCGGATCAAAGCGCCTCAGATGGGTCCTTTGTATCTCTATGGAAATATCTTCTTCGACAATAAGGAGGACTATCGAAACTGGGGGCAGGGGACTCAACTCTTCCCGGAAGCCGAAGTCTGGGTTTATCACAACACCAGCACTTCCGATGCGGCGGTGACGATGAACTACAGCAAGGATCTTCCCGTAACGACCCCGAACTACCACTATTACAATAATTTGTTCTGGTGTAAGGAGGCAGTGATGAAGCATCCGGCCTTGCCGGAGCCTGATTGGAGAGGAAATTTCAACGTATATGTTCGGGCTTCGCTGGAGCATCCGCGCCCCTGGGATCCCCCTGGCATCCCCCGGTTTGCGGAGAAGTTTCTGCGGGAATGGCAGGAAGGAAAGGAATTGGTTCAGTCGAATGGCATCGATCTCGACGGGACCTGGGTGGCAGACGGATTTCCAGGATTTCGGGATGCGGAGAACCGTGATGTCTCCTTAACTGAAAACAGTGTGGCGAGAGGTCGCGGTATTCCCCGGTCAGATTTGAGGGATGAACCTCTGCCGGGTTTTCCGGCTACGGATGGAAAGAGGCCGGATGCAGGCGCTCTGCAATACGGCGTGTCTATGCCCGTGGTGCCGCGCTCGGCTGACAAGGCCAACCAACCGCAGGCGGGTCTTTGGCCGCCGAAGCGTCAAGCACATGTTGCACAGCAAACTGAATAGATGCGGGGAGTTGCGATGAGAAAAATTACCCCGATTACTTCTTTCAGGAATGGGTTCACATTGATCGAACTGCTCGTGGTTCTGGCGATTCTTTCCATCCTGGCCGCCATCCTGATTCCTGTCGCTGGTTCGATGCGCAACAGTGCCCGGCTTGCGGAGTGCACGAGCAACCTTCGGCAGATCGGAGCGGCGGGAATGTTGTTTTCCAACGAGCATGGTGGCCGCTTGCCCAGTTCCCGGCTCTATAACTCTTCTGAGGATGAGGAAGATCCTGGTCTTCGGGAATACTTCGACGATGATGAACGCCACTCGGTGTTCAGTTGTCCTTCTCTTGAGGGATACGGTAAATCTCAAACTTACACGTTTCCGTTGGCCAGCACGTCAAACGATTGGGGCCCGACCGTGTGGTTGCCGATGAACAAGCGTCAGAACGTGGAGTTTCCGGTTGAGACCGCGTGGGTCATGGACGGGCGTTGGCTTTCAAGTGGTCCTTGGTTCTCGACTTCAATTGTTCCGAGTCGCGACGATTTGAATAATCTCCTCTATCCTCATGATGATCGTCAGAACGTCCTTTTCCTGGATGGTCACGTCGAAGCTGTTTTCCTTGACGAATTGGCAAACCCACGGGCGAAAATCTGGACCGGTCGGGAGTTGTGACAGTTCTTTGAATCGCTGGAGATGCTGGGAGTGATGGGGAAATGCGTTGATTGGGAAAGGGATTGGGTTCGGTCGGATGACTAAGGAATTAGGTGGAGCTGAATTGTCCCTTCCCCTTCGTGTCGGATTGATCGGTGTCTCGGGGTATGGTCGCTGCCATTATGAGGCCATCAGGTCGCTGGAAGAAGAGGGGCTGGTCTCTCTCGTTGCCGCGACGGTCATCAACCCGGACGAAGAGGTGGAATGCTGCCGGGAAATGAGAGCCAATGGCTGTCGAATCTACGATGACTATCAAACGATGATCCGATGCGAGTCGGGGCGAACGGATCTCTATTGCATCCCGACTGGAATCGAATGGCATTGCCAAATGACCCTGGACGCCCTCGAAGCGGGCTGTCATGTCCTCGTCGAGAAGCCGGTGGCGGGATCCGCCGAGGAGGCGCAAGCGATGAGGGAGGCCGAGAAACACAGTGGATTGCGGGTGTTTGTTGGATTCCAGAATCTGTTCGCGGACGACCTTTGGAAAACGAAGCAGTTGCTGGTGAATGGGACGATTGGAACTCTGCGGCGCGTCCGAGTGAGTGCTCTCTGGCCGCGAGGCATTCGCTATTATGAGCGAACCCGCTGGGCGGGTCGGTTGATGCATCGGGGAAAGGCTGTCTTTGATTCTCCCGTAAACAATGCCATGGCCCACTTCATCATGATGGCATTGTTTTTTAGTGGGACTCGTGTTTCGGAAGCGTCTCGCGTTCGACAGATTCGAGCTCACTTGATGAGGGTTCAATCGATCGAGAGTTTCGACACGTGCTCGATGGAGCTGATTACCGAAAGTGGTGTGACGGTGCTGGTGAATATGAGCCATTCGACCCGGGAGTATCGTCCGGCCGAGTTGGTTCTGGAAGGGACTGAGGGTGAGTGTAGATGGGGAGAGAAGACTGGGGTCCAATTCGAGTCGGGGGAATTTGGGAAACCGAAGGCCAATCATTTTCCGCCCTTTTCAAACACTCGGATCGTGATGTTGCGTCACATCGTCGATCAGCTTTGCGGAGGGAACAGTCCCGTTTGTTCTTTGGAGCTCGCGAAGGTCCACACGGAATTCGTCGACAAACTGCATCGCAGTGCATCGATTTGGGATATGGATCCAAGCTTGGCGGTCGAAGAAGAGCGCGATGGCGAACCCTACCGCGTGGTCGAGAGGTTGGGAGAAGCTCTCTTGTCTGCCCATGATCAGGGACAGTTGTGGGAGGCGGGTCCGTGGTGTGCTGCCTCGTCCACGAGTCTGCTCGGTTGAGAGGCTACGCTTTCCGGTTGCGCCATTTCTTGGGTGAGATGCCTGTGCGTTGCCGGAATTGTTTGGAGAAAGTGTAGGGGTCGGGGTAGCCCAGTTCGTCGGCAATCTCTTTGATGGTGAGAGAGCTGGCTTCGAGGAGTGCGCAGGCGTTCTCGATGCGAACCTGGATGCGATAGTTTCCCGGAGTGATGCCGAATCGCTTCTGGAAGAGGGATCGAATTCGCGAGTAGCTAAGACCGATCGGTTCGACAATCGTGGCGAGGTCGGCTGGTTCGGTGGCTCTCGTGCGGATCAGTTCGCGACATTTTTCCAATTCTTCCCGATGAGCCTGACGATCGGCTTGACTCTCCAAGTTGCGGCGTAGGACTTGCCGGATGAGAGCGATGATCTCGAACTCGTGATCGCTGTTGGCGAGGACGGTGTCGGAAGATTCCATTTGTCGAATGAGGCGGGCGATGCGTTCGGGGATTTCGGGACGCGTTCCGAGGCGGATCACCGGGTCCCCGGGAGTCATCAGTCCCAGGTCGCAGAGGAGGGTATACCACTCTTGGCGGACGGATACGAAGCACTCGAGCCATTGGCTTTGTGGGTCAACGGAATTGGTGTGATGGCGGTCCGGACAACGAAAAATGATGTCGCCGGCAGCGAGGGGGGAATGGATGCCGTGGGAATCGTGGTAGTGGCCGGTTCCGCGAAGCAGATAAACCATGGCGAGGCGGTCATAGTGCTCGTTCTCGATATCGTTGGAAATCCCCGACTTGTTGAGAAATCCGCAGCTGAGGGCCGATCCTAGGCGGCTTCCGGTAATGTTGCGATAGACGGTCCGGTTGTTTTCGTAGTTTTTGAGATTCATTCGGGATGAGCAAATATGACATGTTTTTGGGCACTTTGTCTATTCGGATTTGGGCTGCGGCCGGATAGGATGATGCTATGCCTCTCAGCCCAATTGACCGTATTCTTGGAAAGACCTTTGAACAACCGGAGTTGACCGGAATGAACCGCGTACCGATGCGGGCCACGCAGTATTCGTATCCTGATGTGGAGTCTGCGCTCGTCGGGGACCGGAAAACATCGCCTTGGTGGGTCTCTCTGGATGGCACCTGGCGGTTTCTCTATCGGGAGAATCCATCGGAGTTGCCCGAGGGGATCGATTCGGCGGACGGCTCGGGAGAAGATTGGGCGGATATGCCGGTGCCGAGTCTTTGGCCGATGCAGGGGTACAGTTTTCCGCACTACACGAATGTGAAGATGCCTTTTCACGCGGAAGCCCCTCATTCCCCGGAACGGAATCCGACCGGGGTTTACCAGAGGAGTTTCACCGTTGAGCCGTCTTGGAAAGGGCGTCGCGTCGTGCTTCATTTCGGCGGGGTCGACGGTGTGCTGCAACTTTATGTCAACGGATCGTTTGTCGGCTTGAATAAGGATTCCCGGCTGCCTTCCGAATACGACATCACGAAGAACGTGAATTGGGACGGGGAGAATCGACTGACGGCCGTCGTCATCCAGTATAGTGACGCCAGTTATGTCGAGGATCAGGACCAGTGGCGGATGGGGGGCATTCATCGCGAGGTGTGTCTGTACTCGACGGGTGCTGTGTTTCTGGAGGATGTGAAGGCGTTGACCGATTTCGATCCGGAGTCCGGGGACGGTTCTTTGGACCTGCAGGTGCGTGTCTCGATGGGAAACGCTCTGGAAGAGGGATGGACGGTCGATTGGCGGTTGCTGGATGCTTCGGAGGAGGGAGAAATCGGCTCCAACCGTGAGGAGGTCGCGGTGCGCCGGGAGCATCTCGCTCCGTGGCCGAGAATCGGTTGCCATGTCGGAAAGTTGTTTTCGGGAGTTCAGCCTTGGTCTGCCGAGCAGCCAACACGCTATCGGCTTTTGGTCGCCCTGAATTCGCCCTCCGGGGATGTGGTGGAAAGCACTGCGATCTGGATCGGTTTCCGAAGAGTGAAAATCCACGACCGTGAGTTGTTGGTCAATGGGAAGGCGGTGATGTTCCATGGGGTCAATCGTCACGACCATACGGATACCGGTGGCAATGTCGTGACCGAGGAGTGGATGCGCAAGGACCTCGAGGTCATGAAGGCCCACAACATCAATGCCATCCGCACCTCCCACTATCCGAACGATCCGCTCTTCTACGATCTTTGCGACGAGTATGGTTTCTATGTGATCGATGAAGCCAATATCGAGTCCCACGACTTTCATAATACCATTTGCGAGGATAAGCGCTACTTGAACGCCTTTGTGGAACGGGGGATGCGGATGGTGATGCGGGACAAGAATCATCCGAGCATCATCATGTGGTCTCTCGGAAACGAGTCGGGGCACGGTTCGAACCATGACGCGATGGCGGGCTGGATCCGCAAGTATGATCCCACCCGGCTGATGCACTATGAAGGTGCGATATCCCGCGGGCAGTCCAAGTCGGAGTGGGATCAGGGGCACCTGGCCACGGACGTCATTTGTCCGATGTATCCCGAGGTGCGGGAAATGATTGAATGGGTCGAGGAGGAGCGTGACCCGCGTCCAGTGATTCTCTGCGAATACTCGCATGCAATGGGCAATAGTAATGGTTGTCTGAAGGAGTACTACGATGCCTTTGAAGCATACAAAGGCCTTCAGGGAGGTTTTATCTGGGAATGGCTCGACCACGGACTGAAGGAAACCGCCGAGAACGGAAAGGAATACTGGACCTATGGGGGCGACTACGGAGACGCGCCCAATGACGCGAATTTTGTGGCCGACGGCTTGGTTTGGCCGGATCGGACGCCTCATCCGGGTCTTTCCGAACTCAAGAAGCTGGCCCAGCCTTTGGCGGTGGAGAAGCTCGACGGAGATGCATTGAAGATTTCTGTGCGGTCGAAGCACGACTTCCGGTCGCTGGATTATCTGGAAGCACAGTGGACGCTTCTCGGGGATGGAAAGGAATTGGCTTCGGGGACCCTCGATTTGCAGGGAATTGCGGCGGGGGGAGCAAAAGAATTTGCCCTGACGGAGGCAGATTCCGCTGTGGCTGATTTTTCGGGCGAGGCGCTGTCGTTGCACATCTCCTTTGTCCAGGGAGAGGCCGAAGGTTTGCTTCCGGCTGGGCATGAAATCGCTTGGGAGCACTTCAACCTGAAGGAGTTGGCAGCCATTTCCGCGAGCTCGCTTTCCGCGGTGAATTCCACCGTTTCGCAGAAGGAGTCGGGTTTGGTCCTGGAGGCGGAAGGGTGGACCGCGAAGTGGTCGTCGGAGAGCGGGCAACTCGAATCGATTTTGGATGCAAACGGGAAGGAGTTCCTGGCGGCGCCGCTTCGGTTTACCTGGTGGCGGGCGGCAACCGACAATGATGGGATGAAGCTCTGGTCCGGGCAGGACGCGAAGCCCTTGGGCAAATGGCAGGGGGCTGGCTTGCCGGAGACTGAGCTGATCCTGGATCGGCATGAAGCGCGGGACGATGCGGGGGTCGAATCCGTTTGGACCGTTCGGACACCGGTTCACCCGCGGGCGGCGACGTTCCGTCAGCGAGTGAAATGGACCGGGAAGGGATTATGGATCACGAACGAATTGGAAACCTCAGCCGATCTTCCCGATCTTCCGCGGCTCGGCATCGAGTTCGCCGTCGTTCCCGGATTTGAAAAGGTGGACTACTTCGGTTACGGACCAGTGGAGAATTACCGGGACCGCTGTGCCGGGGTGTGGAAGGAGCATTTCTCGACAACCGTCGAGGCCATGCACGTGCCCTATATCATGCCGCAGGAGAACGGGAGTCGGTCCGGGGCGGTACGGGTGAGGTTGCAGAATGAGGAAGGGATTCGGTTGAAAATCGAGGCCGTGGAAAAGGCCTTCGAATTCAAGGCTTCTCACCTGAATGATGAGGACCTCTACAAGGCGACCCATACCTACGAGCTGGAACCGCGTCCGGAGACTTGGGTCTACGTGGATCATCTGCAGCGAGGGCTTGGGACGAAGAGCTGCGGTCCCGATACTCTGGATCAGTATAAGATCCGGCCGGGGAAGTATTCGTGGAGTTTTCTGCTCCGAGTCGAATCCTAGTGCTCAAGACTTGAGCGGCGCGAAAATCGGGCTAGTCTTCTCCGAATGCCCCGAATCCAGTCTCTTTTCATTCTTCGCAGTTTGTGCGGTTGCCTCCTTCTTCTGACCCTGTGGGGACAGAGTCGGGGAGAGGAAATTGTTCTCGGAAACGGAAAGATCGAAGTCGCCGTCGATCCGGCAAAAGGGCGAATCATGCATCTTTCGCTGCCGGGACTGGAGAACCTGCTATGGATCAATCCGGATGCCGAGAAGCACTTCGAGGAACATGGTTGGCAACAGTGGGGAGGAGACCGGATGCTCGTCACACCGATTGCTCTCTGGCCTCAAATTTACGGCTCAAGTCGCCCGGATCCAGAGGTGAATGATCTGCCGTGGGAGGTTCTGGAAAAGGGAGATGCCTACGTTAGACTTCGCAGTGCTCAGAGCGAGGTTTTGGGCGTTCAGGTCGAGAGAATGATTCAACTGGTCGAAGGAGAGGCGGTTGTTCGGCAATCCTACGTGGTGCGAAAAATCGCGGAAAGTCCGATACCCGTTCATGTCTGGACTCTGACCCATTTCCCGGTGCAGGGAACGATATGGATGAATATCGCGGAAGATACTTTACATAACGGAATCCGACCGCTCCGAAACTTTTTCATCGGCCGGCAATATGTCGAAGGGCGGTTGACTTATCCGGAAGCGGATCGGGTTGAGATCAGCATGCCGGATGAACATCCGATTAAGGTGGGAACTTTCGGAGGATGGATCGCTTGGAAGAATGATGGCTTCCTCTTCTGGATCGAGGCGGAATGGAATCGGGATGGACTTTATTTTGATGGATCCAATTTGCAGATTTACATCAATCCTCGCCCCGGAGGTTTTATCGAAGTGGAAAGCCAGAGCCCGACCCGCTATCTCGAGGTTGGGGAGAGCGTAGAGTTCGAGACGCGAATGGGAATCGAAGATGTTTCAGCAGAGGAAAGAGCGTCGGTGAAGAAAGTCCTCCAAGGTTTGCAGGGGGAATAGTCAGGCCGATCGCGTGAATCGTGAAGGATTCATCGGTGGAAGCTCCGTGCCGTGCCGCTTGAACAAATGTCCGAGTCGAGTAGAGCTCCCTGGCCCATGTCACATGGATACAGCGGAGTGGCAGGATTCGTTTGCTGAAGCGGCACGGTACGGGATGCAGGCTCTCTCCAGCTTCTCTGCGGCAGCGAATGAGATGGATGTCGGTCAGAGTGTTCGTGTAAGGTTACTCTTCTTCCGTCAAAATCCCTTGTTTCCGGATGTTTCGAAAATATAGTCGCAGAATTGCCAGCGTGCTCCTTTCCGTTGGGGTGCTTCCTTTGGGGTATTGTCTAATCTCTCATTGGTGTATGTGCGGCCATCGGGCTCACGAATCAAATAGTCAGATTCGCGACGTTCTGATCGACTACGCAGCATTTGGCATCGTTAGCATCGGAATGGTTGCATCTCTTTGGGTGAAGGGGAATAAGAGCGCTTCCTATTTTCTCATTCTGTTCGCAGAGTTTTTGATGTTGGCGCAATTTTCGGTTTTCGCGCTGATTCCCTATCTCTTTGGAGTCGTGGGAATTGTCCGGAAATAGGGGAGTTAATAGGTTCAATTGAAAACCATTTCGGTCGGAATGAAATCTCCGTTGGGTTGAGGGTGCAGCTTTTGCAGCGTTCAACCTCAACCCCCTCTGCCTTATGATTCGAAATCCCCGTTTTGTTCTTGGTCTCGTCGTATTGGGTCTGTCGACTTCTACTTCTTGGGCCGCCGACTATTGGATCTCTCCGGGAGGGAGTGGTTCGATGGATGGGAGCTCGGAAGCAAACGCCCTTCCGAGTTCGGCGATGGAGACGGTTTTGAACACTACGATGGGGGCAGGGGATACGCTCTATGTCCTTTCCGGTGATTACGGTGCCACGCAGATGCGGATCGAATCCGATGGGACCGTCAGCCAACCGAAGCGGATCGTCGGTGTGGACATTGGTGGCGGAGTTCCGCATTTCAGCGGCAATGGAGTTTGGAAGAGATCCGAGCCGGAGTCCGGTCAGTGGCGCATCATCATACTCGACGGGAGTCATTGGGAAATCGAAAATCTGGAGCTCAGCGGAGTTCGCCAGGCGATCAGCAACGAGGAAGGCGATTTTGCGAGCCACATTCGGTTTCGTGACCTTCATGTTCACGACGTTCGATACGGAATCTACCTTTCGGATATGGACGATTCCACTTTTGAGAATGTCGCGGTGACGCATTATACGAAGCATGGATTCCGTTTGGAGAAAGGATGCGACAACATTGTTTTCCAATCCTGTCTGGCGGACATGACACGGGGGGATCATTCTTGGTGGGAGCACTCCGAATTGTATCCCTTCGGATTTGTTTCCTACGGTCGGAGTGCGGGGAATACGAACGTCTCCTACATCGATTGCGTCTCGAAGAATAACCGGAAAAACCTGCAGGCTCGGAGTTATTGGAACGGGGATGGGTTTGTCATCGAAGGAGATACGACGGGAGTTTCGTTCCAGAATTGCATTGCCCTGAATAACGAGGATGCGGGTTTTGATGTGAAGGCGGATGTTTCGATCGAGAACTGCGTCTCGTTTCAAAATTTCCGGGGCTATCGGATTTGGGGGACTGGTACGATCTACAACTCGGTGGCAGGCTTTCCGTTTCGGCGGGCCAATCACGTTCCCAACGGGGTGGAAACAACGGGTGGAAGCGGAGTTTGGACAAAGAATGGGACCGCGACGGTGGACTATTTTACATTTTACGGAAACAAGGGGAGAGGAGCCCATGAGGAGGGCAGTGGTTCGATTACATTGACCAACAGCATTCTCGCATTCTCGGGAGCGGAGGGGCAGTTCACGGTGGGATCGATTAGTCTGAGCACGGGAACTGTAACCTATCGACCCGGATCCGGAACGGCCCCCGATTTTGTCGATGCAGATCCGAATTGGGACGGAATCGGTTCCCATATGAACAGCCAGACCTATGGAGAGAGCAAAGGGTATTTTCAAGGCACTGTCGGGGTTCAATTTGATCCGGCCCAGGTTGACGGCTACGGAAGCCAGTCGCAATCGGGGAGCACTGTCACTGTAGGATCTTCGGGGACGGCTTTGACTCTTGCGGGTAATATTTGGCGGAAGTATCCGTTCTCTTATGATGTGACCTCCAGCACGGTGCTCGAGGTCACTGTGAGTGCAAGCGATGTCGGAGAGATCTTGGCGGTTGGCTTGGATGACGACAATGACTTCGATGACACCAAATCGAATTTCCAGTTGGGAGGTTCGCAGCCGAATACGGATAACTTCTACCCGGTCACACCTGATTATTCCCCTGTGAGTGGCGCGGTAACCTATCGGATTCCGGTGGGGAGCTATTTTACTGGCAGTAGGAACTATTTGACCTTTGTCGCGGACGACGACGCTGATGCGAGTGCGAATGTGACATTTTCTGGGATACAGGTGTTTGAGTCGCCCGATTTCTCACTCGCAGGCTTCAGCGATTACTCGATCCAGTCGGGCGCTGGAAATGTGAGTCTCGAGTCGGGGAACACCGCCGTACATCTGACTGGAAACCTTTGGCAGAAATTCCCATTCAACTACACCTTCACCCCGGCCACGGTGGTTGAGGTAACGATTGATGCGATCGATGCGGGAGAAGTCCTAGGAATCGGGTTTGATAGCGACAATAGCTACTCCAACGCCTCAACGACCTTTCGCTTGGGCGGGAGTCAGAGTCCTCCCAGTCGCTTCATCGTGCTTTCTCCCTCCTATACCGATGGAGAGGGCGCGGTGACCTATGTGATTCCTGTGGGCGAGTACATTTCAGGTCCAAAAGCCTACGTTACGTTTGTCGCGGATGATGACGATGACTCGAGCGTCGACGCGACTTTTGCTGATCTGCGGATCTACGAGAAGAATTAAGGAAGGTATTTCGATTTTTTGGTATTGTTAGCCGGTTCTCCCGGAAACCTTCGGTCGTTGACGCTCAGTTCACCGGCTTGGATGCTGTAAACCCAGCCATTTTTTTGAACCTGGGTATCTTCGAAATCCCCTATTATTTCTTTTGCGGAGCAGATCTGGACTGGTTCTATTATCGGCGCAGAAACAGGTCTCGATCAAAATGTCCCGGACGGTTTTTTCTGGCTGGTTTTTCGGGGTTTAGGGAGATCTTGTTGCGATGTATATGAATCTTCCTGTAGACCTATCCGATCTTATGGAAACCTCAATTGATACCGAAGTTACGTTAAACGGTCTCGTCGTGAATCGTGTGCCCACTCCGCATGGAGGGATGGAGCTGCGAATCTGCCCTTCGTCTAAAAGTAAGGACCGAGTGGCTCATCGGGAGGAGATTTCCGGTCGCCCTGAGTCCGTGAAGATCACCCCCTCGGCGACAAAGCCGGACAGCATGGTTCAGGTGAAGCTGGCTCAGGATGCGATGGATTTCGGGTTTTTGTCCGGGACAACCATGCAGGACAGCCGGACGACGTCGGGGCTGTGTGTCGTTCCCGTCGAGGAATCGGATCGTGTCGGTCTGGGGGACGACGTATTGGTGACCGCGTTGCTGAACGAAGTCTCGAAGGTGCGGGTTTGCCATTTTCTGAAGCCGACGCCGGTCGAGGGGACTTTGTTGTCCTGGACCCGGGTGACGAATATCGGTGATGAACCGTTCGAGTTAGAACACTTGTCGAGCTTCGTCCTCTCCGGTTTGACTCCCTTCGCCCCGGAGGATGCTCCTGGGCGGCTGAAAATGCATCGTTTTCGGAGCTGGTGGAGCAATGAGGGACAGCACGAAAGTAGGTCACTGGAAGATCTGCATCTGGTTCGGAACTGGGGTGGTTGGATGCTTCCGAATGAGCGGTTTGGCCAAGTCGGGACACAGCCGGTGCGGAAGTTTTTCCCATTTGTCGCGCTGGAAGATACGGAAGCCGGGGTTCTTTGGGGGGCTCAACTCGCTTGGGCTGGCTCTTGGCAGATGGAAGTGACACGGCGTGCGGACCAGGTGTCACTCTCGGGAGGCCTGGCTGACTACGAGTTTGGTCACTGGAAAAAGGCGATCCAGCCCGGAGAGTCTTTTGTGAGTCCAATCGCGCATCTGGCGAGTGTCGCCGGTGAGATCGATGAACTGACGGATCGGCTGGTCTCGCTGCAGGAGGCGCTTCTTCCGGAACCGCCGGAAGCGGAGAAGGAACTGCCGGTGATGTTTAACGAGTGGTGCACCAATTGGGGGTCGCCTAGTCACGACAAGACGATTGCTTTGGCCAAGCGTTTACAGGGGTCCGGAGTGAAGTATTTAGTGATCGATGACGGATGGGCGAAGCGTCCGCCGGAAGCGAAAGCGCAGTCCAATGGAGACTGGATCGTCGATCAGGAAAAGTTTCCTCATGGGATGAAGGCGACTTGTGACGAGTTGAAAGCCATGGGCTTCGTGCCCGGCGTATGGTTCGAGTTCGAGGTCTGTAATCCCGGGTCCAAGGCATTTGAGGAGACCGATCACTTGCTTCATCGCAACGGGCGGGTACTGGACGTTGGTTCCCGTCGATTCTGGAACTTAAATGATCCGTGGGTCGTCGATTATTTGGATCAGAAGCTTGTCCGGTTCCTCCGGGAGAACGGCTTTGGCTACCTGAAGGTCGACTACAACGATAACATCGGGATCGGATGCGATCATCCGGATTCTTTCGGAGAAGGCCTGCGCCAGCATGTCGAGGGCGTTTATCGCTCCTTCGAGCGCATTCATGAAGGTGTCGAGGACATCATTATCGAAAACTGTGCTTCGGGAGGACATCGACTCGAGCCTTCGATGATGGCGTTGACGGAGATGAGCTCGTTCTCCGATGCCCACGAGTCGACCAATATCCCGATTGTCGCTCGGCAGCTCCATCATTTGATGCCGCCCCGCCAATCACAGATCTGGGCGGTGCTTTACCCTGAGGATTCTCCGGAGCGGTTTGTCTATTCGCTGGCGGCCACTTTCTACGGACGCATGTGTCTTTCGGGCCCGATCCATGATATCGGTGACGAACAGATGGATGTGATCCGCCGAAGCATTGCACTCTATGGGGAAGTCGCTCCTATCATTCGGGAGGGAAGAACATGGTTTGTCGGAGAAACGCCTTGGAACTGGCGCGATCCTGAGGGCTGGTGCGGTGTTTGCCGGGTCAGTAGCGAGGGTGACCGTGCGGTCGTGGTTGTCCACGAATTCGATCGGAAAGATTCAGAGGAGATTATTTGCGACCTGCCAATGGAGGGCGACTGGAAGGTCTCTGGGTCACTGACCGACGAGACTACCGGGGAGCCGGTCTTGCGCGGAAGCTCACTGCATTTCCCTGCTGGAAAGTCTTTCCGCGGATACGTGATCTCGCTGGTTCGTCAGTAGGGCTCCGAAAGTTCGGCGGCAGGACTTTCAGGACGGAGTTGATCCCGAAGGCGAGACGCTGCCGTTTGGCTTCGGTCTACACCTCGATTTTGCTTTTCGGAGATTTTTTTCTTTTCTCGGGGAACGCTTAGGGGTGATATTTGGAGCATGGCGAAACCCCTCGTAAAATCAGCCGTATTCTTATCCATTTTCGGTCTGGGACTAATCTCTCAGGCTGACGTAAGCCTCCCGGGCTTGTTCGGAGACCACATGGTTTTCCAGCGGGAGCAGTCCAACCCGGTTTGGGGATGGGCGGACGCCGGCGAGGAGGTGACCGTCTCGATCAACGGCCAATCTCAATCTACGACAGCCGATGAGGATGGAAATTGGCAGGTGGAGCTGGATCCTCTTCCGGTCGGGGGCCCCTACACATTGCAGGTGGAAGGCAACAACTCGCTGACCGTCGAAGATGTTTTGTCCGGGGAGGTCTGGATCTGCTCGGGGCAGTCGAACATGGAGTGGCCCATTTCAAGGGTCAATAATGCCGATGTTGAGATCGTTTCGGCGAACTATCCGGAAATTCGTTTGATGACCGTGCCCCGAATTGGGACCCAGGAGCCACAATTGACATTCAATGGAAAGTGGGTGCTTTGTTCTCCCGAAACGGTTGGAAACTTTTCGGCAGTTGGATATCTCTTCGGTCGACGTATTCACAATACCCTCGGAGTGCCGGTCGGTTTGATCGACAATTCGTGGGGAGGTTCAGCCGCTGAGGCCTGGGTGCCCCGGGAAAAGCTGGAAGCTTCTGAAACCTTCTCAAAATATTTGGCGGATTGGGAAAAGAAAACTTCGGAATATACGGACGAGATCCACGCCGAGAAAGTTGCGGAATACAATGAGTGGAAAGCCGCTGGAAAACCGGATCCCAAAATGCGCTGGCCACGTGATCCCCGAACAGGGCAGCACCGCCCGGCCAACCTCTACAATGGTGTTCTTTATCCGTTGATTGGTTACGGCATTCGAGGGGTAATTTGGTATCAGGGGGAGACCAATGGTGGACGCGCCGAAGCTTATCGGGAGCTTTTCCCTCTCATGATTTCGACATGGCGCGAAGACTGGGGGCAGGGCGATTTCCCATTCTATTGGGTGCAGTTAGCTGATTTCCAGGCAGAGAAGGAAGAGCCGGGTGACAGTAGCTGGGCGAATCTTCGGGAAGCACAAACAATGACTCTGTCTCTTCCCAACACCGGTGAGGCGGTGATCATCGATGCCGGGGAAGGTCGCGATATTCACCCTCGCGACAAGCAGACAGTAGCGAGTCGATTGGTGCGTCACGCTCTTGCGAATGATTACGGCTTCGACATGGTGCCTGCCAGTCCGATCTTTGAATCAATGGATGTGGAAGGCAATGTCGCCACAATTACGTTTTCGAGCATCGACGAAGGTCTTTATTCCTTCGATACGAAGGATGTCGTTGGATTCGCGGTTGCCGGAGAAGATGGTAACTTTGTGTGGGCCGACGCGAAAATCGTTGGCAAAGACAAGGTCGAGGTTTCGGCAGAAGGAGTCGAGACACCCGTAGCCGTGAGGTACGCTTGGGCGATGAACCCGATTGCCAATCTCTACGATCGCAACGGCCTTCCCGTGACTCCGTTCCGCACCGACAGCGAGTAGGAGCCCAACAGTTCTGCGATAACTTTTTACTCCATTCCTCTCCAGTTCAAGTCAACTGGGGGGGAGGACTGTTCTCCTCCTAGGTTCTAGGCCAGATAGGGCGCTAGAACCGGGCGGGCTTCCAAGGCTTGAACCGTTTTCTCGACTCTTTGCAGGTCCTCATCCTTAAATCCGGAAAATGGGGAAGCGAGGTGTCGTCCGGCGATCCCGCGGACTTCCAGCGCCCCTTTCAGGCCTTTGATGATGCTGGAACCGTGTTTCCCGATCGTGAAGAGACGGCTTGAGATCTCCATAACCTCTCGTTGCAGGGTTTCGGCTGTGCGGAAATCCCCCGCCTCCATGAGTTCGTAGATCTTGACGTAGAGTTTGGGAAATACGTTGGCGCCGCCATTGATGCCCCCGTTTCCTCCGGCCAAGAGAGACTCGGCCAAGAGTTCCTCGGGGCCGATTAGGAGGGTTAGGTCGCGGTCGCCGATGAGACGCTTGATTTTCTTGAAGTAAAAGAGATCGCCGGAGCTGTCTTTGAGCCCGAGGCAGTTCTCCATGGTAAACGCCAGCTCCACGACATCGAGTGGCAGTGACACCTTGGTCAGGGCGGGCATGTTGTAGAGAAAGAACGGGAGACTCACTTTGTCGCCCATCCGTTGCACGAAATCGTGCAACTCCGGTGCGCCGGGGATGAAATAGTAGGGCGGGGTAAAGGCGACGGCGTCGGCTCCCGCTTTCTGCGAATAATCGGCCAGCGAGAGAGATTCGGCGTAGGCGGTGTCGCTGATGCTGACGATGACCGGAATGCGGGCATCCACTTTTTCGGTGACAAAGTCGATGTATTGACGTCGGAGGTCGTAGCTCAAATTGGGACCTTCCCCGGTCGTTCCGAGGATGAATAGACCGTGGACTCCGCCGGCGATTACATGTTCGATGAGGCGTGAGGTTGCCTCCAGGTCCAAGGTTTCGTCCGCCTTGAGCGGAGTGACGAGCGGAGGGATGATGCCGTGAATCTTCATAGGAATTATTGGTAGGTTATAAAAGGTATGGGTGCTGTCGAATGGCCGGGAGTATCTTTAATTTTCCGTTTTCCGGGCCACGGAATCCTTTATGAGGGATTGGTAGGCGAGCTGATCTTCGTAGAGACGGTGAAATACCCGGTACTTGGCGTCATGGTAGGTAGAGGATTCCGTCTGCGGGTCGATGATTTTCCCGGGTCGGGACATTTGGGCCATGGCTTCCTGGACACTGGAACAGTTCCCTGAGGCCACAGCTCCGAGCATCGCCGATCCCAGAATTACGGCTTCGGGCTCTGCCGGGAGAATCAATTTGCACTGGGTAATGTCGGCGTGCTGCTGGAGGAAGACCGGATTTTTAGTTCCTCCGCCACAGCAGACAAGAGTGTCGATCGCATATCCGCTCGCATTCATCGCTTCGACGATATGGCGAGTGCCATAGGCGATGGCTTGGATCGTAGCCAGATAAAGAAGGGCGAGGTCGGTGAGTTCTGCCGAAAGATGCAGTCCGGAGATCATTCCGACCAAGTGGGGGTTGGCCCTTGGGGAGCGGTTGCCGTGGAAATAGGGACAGACATGGAGGTCGGCGGTCAACTCTTCCAAGGGGCCACCAACGGCGAGCTCCGCAAGCTTGTCGTTCAATACCTCATACGGAGTGATCCCCGCCTCCTTGGATGCCTGAATCATGGCCTCGGTAGCGCCGTGGTTGAAGATGATGTGATCGACCAGAGCGCCAGTGGCGGATTGGCCTCCCTCGTTGAGCCAGAGGCCGGGGATCATCGAGGAAAAGTAGGGGCCCCAGACGCCGGGAATTGGGCGCATTTCCGGCGAGGCGACCATGTGGCAGGAGGAGGTTCCGCCGATGAGGGCGAGGCGATTCTCCAAGTCGGCGGGGGTGGGACCTTCGCTCTTGTCCGGCATCCCGATCATCCCAATGCCTCCCGCATGGGCGTCGATGATGGAAACTCCGACAGCCGTTCCGGGAACCAGACCGAGTTCGGACGCAGCCGTTTCCGTCAATCCTTGACCGACAGGTTCTCCCATGGGCAGGATTTCAGTGCCGATCCGGGCAAAGTCTTCTTCCGCGAGGTCTTTGAGGCCGATGGCCCGAAAAAAGTCTTCCTGCCAACCGCTTCGTCCTTCAGCGGCCTCATGGGCCAGATAGGTCCACTTGCAAGTGGTCGAGCAGAGGGAGCGCGTCGTTGAGCCAGTGGCGCGGAAGGTCAGGAAGTCGGGCAAGTCGAAGAAATGCCGAGTGCGTCGCCAGGACTCGGGAAGGTGATTTTTCAACCAAAGGAGTTTGGGCGTCTGCATCTCCGGAGAGATCTTGCCTCCCACGAACGAGAAGACCGAAAAGTCCCCCGAACTATTGATGCGTTCCGTTTCGGCAAGAGCACGGTGGTCCATCCAAACGATGATGTTTTGTCGGTCGTCACCGTCAGGGCTCGCAGTAACGGGTTTCCCGTCGGCGTCGACTAGGACAAGCGAGCAGGTGGCGTCGAATCCGATGCCCTTGATCTCTGTCGGATTCACTGAGGATTCCGCAACTACCTCGCGCGTGCAGGTGCAGATTGCTTCCCAAATATCGTCGGACGATTGTTCGACAAAGTTGGGCCCGGGCCGCCATGTTTGGATGGAGCGGCTTTGATTCGCGATCAAACGACCATTTTCGTCAAAGAGACCGGCACGGGCACTGCCGGTTCCCACATCAATTCCAATAAAGTAGTCCACCCTTGAATTGTAGTTGAGTTGGACGCTTTACGATATACGATTTTGCGGCAAAAGTGAGTCATAAAACGCCAAAAAGGGTCGCGCTTCTTCTCGGACAGGATCTTGGGTATTCCCGACGGGTTCTCTCTGGAGTTCTCGGCTACTCGGAGTCTCATCGGCTCGACTGGATCTACCACAACGCGCCTCCGGATATCCGTATCCTCCCGGCTCTGGAACGGTGGCGACCGCATGGAGTGGTGGTTCACCTTGCGGACCGGACTCTTGCCGAAGGTCTTTCCCGGTTGTCTGTCCCCATGATCTCGGTGACCAATACCATTGAGGATGCAACCATCCCTTTTGTGGATGTGGATAGCGAAGCAGTGGGGCGAATGGCGGCCGAGTACTTTCTGGGTCGCGGCTTTCGGTCCTTCGCTTACTTCGGTAGCCGACGAGTGTCTTTCTCTCAAAACCGGGAGAAGGGGTTTCGTACCGTTCTCGAAAAAAGGGTTACCGGGTTTCCAATTTTCACGCAAATTTCCTCCCTTATCCTCCGCTCTCGCAGGATTGGAGTCGCTATGATCGGCAGACCGAGCGTTGGCTCAAACAACTGCCGAAGCCGGTGGGGGTTCTAGCCTCCAATGACATCCCCGGCCGTTCTCTTTGCGAGCTTTGCCGCAATGCCGGGATCCGAGTCCCGGAGGCAGTGGCGGTGCTGGGTGTGGACAACGATGAATCGGAGTGTCGGATGAGTTTTCCGACCCTTTCCAGCATTGATATTCCGGCCGAGGCGGTGGGCAGGACCGCAATGGAATCGCTGGCCAAGCTTATGAAAGGGGGGCAACCTCCACCGGCGGCGACATTTCTGCCACCGGTCGGCCTGATCGCTCGCAGTTCGACCGATTGGCTGGCACCCCGCGATCCGATTCTCGGAAAAGCCCTTCAAATCATCGAGGAAGAATCCGACCGTGGGATAGGCGTGGAGGCGGTTTGCGAATCACTGGGCGTCTCCCGGAGAAACCTCGAACGACGCTTCCGCTCGGAACTCGGCATCGGCGTTCATGAGCGGATCCAGACGGTTCAGGTGGCTCGGGCAAAACGATTGTTGCTGGAATCCAATCTGAGGATCAGCGAGGTCGCGGAGCGCACGGGGTTCGGGAATTTGAGACGCTTCGATCGAGTCTTCCGTCAGGTCGAGGGATGTCAGCCTTCGGAGTATCGACGGCTGCGCTGATCGGGGAGCGGAGGAGCGGGGGAGAAAAAAACTACTTCGTAGTTCCTCTACGCAGGAGGGGATGGTGGCGGACGTGCGAAGCACTTTCGCAATCCATTTTCGGAAATTTCCCGAAGAGAATCCGGTAAAAAAGGAGAGGAATTTTCTTGCTAGAAAGCAATAAATTGCAATTATAGCAACATTGTGAAGGCGAAGACACCCCCCTTTAACGGATTTACCCTGATTGAATTGTTGACGGTTATCGCGATTGTTGGGCTGCTGGCGGCGATTGTAGTTCCCACTGTCGGCTCTCTCCGCGAGAACGCGCGCAACACGCAGTGTTTGAACAATCTGCGTCAGCTCGGCGTAGCGACCAAGCTTTATGCCAACGACCACGGCAATCGATTGCCGACGTTGAATTACACCTACGTTTCCGATCTCTGGCCCTATCTGGATGCCGGGGAGGGCGAGGCTCCGGCATTGTCGGGGGCCGGGTTTCCGGAGCGACTGCGGGGGACGGCTTTCGAGTGCCCTGCCATGGATTTCGACGAGGGCGTGACGAGTTTGCGCAGCTACGGAGTAAACTCGTTTCTCCGGTCCTACTATCTGAAAGGGGGAGATGACAACAAAGACTATTCTGATTCGCCCCTTCTGCTGGTCCGACAGCCCGAGAAAGTCGTTCTCTTTGCCGACACTTATGGCAGTAGCAATCTATCCCACGCTCGCTGGAAAGCGGCCTCCGAACGTCATGGCGGCCATGTGAATTCCGTATTTGCCGACGGCCATGTCGAACAAGTTGCCGGGGACGATCCCGAGCCGAACACTTACAACAGCGTCTTCTGGCGGGGGAAGGATATTTAGAATTTCCCCGACTTCGCGGACTCTATCCCTCTACAAACAAACTCCAACCCAACCCAATATCGTTATGAAAAAATCATCCATCTTCTCAGTTGGCCTCTTGGCGGTGATGACCTCCGGAGCGGGCCTTCAAGCCATCGTCCTTTCAAATTTTGACTTTGAAAACGCGACATCCGGAGCGAGCCTGGGCGGTGCTGTCGGGACGGCTCGCAGCACCGGAGGGGTCGGAGATGGTTTCGATTTCACGAGTTCTGTTTCCGGAGGCACCTATACGGTTTCGACGCTGTCTCATTCCGGGCCCGGCGATATGAATGCCGTTGGAGCGAACGTTCGCAGTGATACACTAGCTCTCTCCACGTCCGGAGGTTTTTCCGGCAACTTTCTGGAGATTTCCCCGCATCGGCTCACGAACACTGGCGCGGGAGATAAGAATCCAGGTAGCTTCGGCGGAGACTATTTCCGCTTTTCGGTCCAAGCCGATGCCGGAAGTAGTTTAAGCCTGAACTCGTTTTCTTATGACAAAGGAACGGGCGATGGAGCGACCGACGGAGGCACGATTTCGTTCCAGTCGCAGGCCTGGTATTCGCTGGACGGTGGATCGACCTGGGTGAAAATGCAGGAAGACCAGAATCTTTCCCATACGGCTGAGGGAAAGTTTAGCTCGTCGAGTTCGTTCATCGATCTTACCGAAGTCGCTGCGTTGCAGGAGGTCACCGGGGAGATTCAGATCGCTCTTTCCCTCGGGGATAACAGCGGTCGGAGTGCCTACAGTTCGAGTTCGACCAACCCCGCAGCGTTCTATTTGGACAATATCCAGTTGGCCGGGGACATTTCCGCGATTCCTGAGCCGGGACAGGCCGGACTTCTCTTCGGTGTCGTTGGATTATTCCTACTCGGAACACGCCGTCGGTTGCGCAAAGACTAGGAGGGGAAAGAGCGTATTCGTTGAGCCGCGCAAAGTGTCCGGTTCTCGACCGGATTCGTTTATGCCGTTGGCCTACGACAGTCGTGGATGGGAGTGTGCCCGCAGTTTCTTTTGGATTGGTCGCATCCATCCGAGATCTTCTCGAATGAAGTTCGGCCTTTCCCTCTCGGTGATCTCGAAATCACAGTCAATCGCTCAGGCTTCCGGATTCTAGCCGAAAACTCTCTATGAAATTATCCCTATTGGACTGGTCCATTGTCGTGGGTTTTGTCGCTTTCTTGATCGGCATGGCTTACGCGGCGCAGCGCTACACTCGATCGGTCTCCGGCTTCCTCGCGGCGGACCGTTCGGCGGGCCGATATCTGCTGACCTTGGCGGATGGCATGGCCGGATTGGGGGCGATCGCGGTGATCGCGAATTTCGAGAAGTTCTACCAAGCCGGTTTTGCGGCGAGTTGGTGGGGGTTGATGATGGGGCCGCTGGGTATGATCGCGGCTCTCTCGGGCTGGGTTGCTTATCGTTATCGGGAGACGAGGGCGATGACCATGGCACAGTATTTCGAAATGAGATACAGTCGGAAGTTTCGAGTTTATGCCGGAATCCTCGCTTGGTTCAGCGGTGTTTTGAACTACGGAGTATTTCCGGGGATTACCGCTCTCTTCCTTATCCATTTCTGCGGCTTGCCCGAATCTTTCGAGTGGCTCGGGGTTACCTTCAGCACTTTTCCCTTCCTCATGGCGGTGATGCTGACCATTGCCGCCTGCTTTACGCTTTTTGGCGGTATGATCACGGTGATGATCACGGACTTCTTCCAAGGCCAGTTCGTGAACATTGTGTTTCTTTTGATTATGGGCCTGCTTCTCTGGAAAATCAGTTGGAGCGACATCATCGCGACCTTGGAAACTGCTCCGGAGGGAAAGAGTCTGCTCAACCCCTTCGATCAGGGGGAGATCAAGGACTTCAACTTTTGGTTTTTCGCGATATTCGGCTTCAAGATCTTTTACAACCGTTTGGGTTGGCAGGGGGCGCAGGGATACTTCTGCGCGGCGAAGTCCCCCCACGAGCAAAAGATGGCAGGAGTATTGGCCGAATGGAGAAACGGCGTGACCTACCTAATGTTTTTGATCATGCCGATTTGCGCTTATGTGGTGATGCACAACGCTTCGTTTGCCGGAGTGGCAGAGTCGACGCAAGTGGCTCTGAGCGGGATTAATGATCCGCAAGTGCAAAAGCAAATGCTCACCCCGATGGTGATGAACCAGCTTTTTCCCATTGGCTTGGTGGGGTTGTTTGCTGCCGCCATGATCGCTGCGGCAATCTCGACGGACGATACCCAGCTGCATTCTTGGGGGAGTATTTTCATTCAGGACGTGGTTTTGCCATTCCGAGAGAAACCCTTCACGCCGAAGCAACAATTGGTGCTCTTGCGATTTTCGGTGATCGGTGTGGCCCTTTTCGCATTTTTCTGGAGTTGGTTTTTTCCGCTCAAAGACTACCTCTTCATGTATATGCTCCTCACCGGAACCATTTATCTGGGAGGATCGGGGGCGGTGATCATTGGCGGACTTTACTGGAGAAAGGCGACGACGCAAGGTGCATGGACCGCAATGACCGTCGGTATGCTGATCGGTATAACCGGGATTGGATTACAAGCCATATGGCCCTCGGTTCCATTCTTGGTCGAGATTGCGCCGAAGTTTCCGCTGAATGGGGCCTGGCTGGCCATGATTGCCTACATCTGCTCGATCGTGAGTTTTGTTGGGGTTTCCTTGCTCACGTGCAAAGAGCCTTTCGAACTCGAAAAGATGCTCCATCGCGGAAAGTACGCGCTTCCGGACTCGCGGGTGAAGGGGGATCAATATCAGGGCAAAGGTTTCTGGGATCGCTTGTTGGGATTTTCGGATGAGTTTACCCGGGGGGACCGAATCATTTATCGACTCAAAGTCAGTTGGACCTCTTTCTGGTTCGTTTGTTTTGTCGTTGGGACCGTTCTGGGGCTGACGATTGGGATTCCTGACCGTATCTGGGGGCATTGGTGGCTGTTCACGGTTTTACTCGGTGGAATGGTGGGGCTTATCACCGTAGTGTGGTTTCTCACCGGCGGCATCAAGGATCTCTTCTCGTTGTTCCGACACCTGAAGCAGGCTCGCGACGAGTCTTCGGAGGAAGAGGATGACGGATCTGTGCACGAATTCGACGAACATCGGAACGATCAAGGAGTCCCGCCGGAGACCGAGACGGTGGCGGCTCGGTCTCCCGCCTCGAAACCTTCGGTTCCATGAAAATTTTGAATTCATTCTTACTGGTTGGATTGCTTTTGCCCGTTGCAGCCTTTTGCGAGGGCGCGCCAACGATGCCAGACCGTGGATTGCCGCAGGTCTTGCCGGTAGATCATTCGGTCCTCTACACGCCCTTTCCCACTTTGTTGTGGGAAGAAATCCGAGGGGCCGCTTCCTATTCGGTCGAGATTTCTCTTGATCCCGATTTTGAAGAGATCGTCGATCGCGACCAGATCTCGATTCCCCACTATGTGCCGTCTCACCCGCTGGAAGCGAGGGAGTATTACTGGCGGGCAACTCCAGTCGGGGACGAGATCGCAAAAGGGGGCTCAACGACGGTACATCGGTTCGAGGTCCGATATCCGGAACGGATCTTCGACATTCCATCGGGCGCGGAAATCTCCACGATCGAGCGCACCATTGCCGAAGCCGCGAAACAAACTC
Source organism: Puniceicoccus vermicola (assembly GCF_014230055.1). Lineage (NCBI taxonomy): Bacteria > Pseudomonadati > Verrucomicrobiota > Opitutia > Puniceicoccales > Puniceicoccaceae > Puniceicoccus > Puniceicoccus vermicola. The sequence goes on from NZ_JACHVA010000082.1 coordinate 106,292, forward strand.
CCGCAGTCGTTCGGTTTCCCAAAAACGGGAAGCTTCGCTTGGTGCCGAGTTCTTCCGACCTGATTCGATTGCAGGGTGTCTCCGATCTGATCATCGAAGGGCGAGGGTGCGAAGTGATTTTTGAGAACCCGGCGAGCGGTTTCGCCAGATTCGTCGATTGCGAAAGGATTACCGTGCGAGACCTTACGATCCGATTCGATCCGTTGCCATATGCGATCGGGAAAATTCGGTCGGTCGATCCGTCGACCGGGCAATTCGAGGTCGTGATGGATCACGAGGAGTTGCTGCCGTTCGATGATCCGCTGCTGGCCAAGCATTGGACCTGGGGAGTTGTTCTCGATGGGAAGGTTCCGGGAAAAATGGCCGACGATACTCCCTTGGTTGTATCCACCGAGGAAGGGTGGGTTGAGAAAACGATCGGAGACGACGGTGTCGCGATCTACACCTTGAAACTGAAGGCTGTTCACCTTGGCAAATTTCTGGTTCCGGGAAACAAGTTCATTGTCTTCGCCCGGAAAAAAGGAAGAGGCCTCGTTCGGATCGAGAGAGGTTCCGATTTCACTTTTTATGGTCTTACGAACTTTGGGGCATCCGCCGGGCACTACACCAGTTTTGGCAGTTCGGGGTTGAAAGTGATTGGTTGCCAGTCGCTCATTCCGGACGGGCAGTGGGCCGGAGGGAATGCGGATGGGCTGCACGTTCGATCCAACCTCATTGGTCCCTGGGTCCAGGATTGTCGCTTCGAGGGGCTGGGAGACGATGCCATTGCAATCTACGCTAAAGGACTCTTTATCTTAAGCCAGGATTCCGAAACCCGGATTCGGGTAGACGGATATCTCTTCGATCTGAACGAGGGACAGCGCCTCCGGATCTTTGATCCGAGGACGGGAAAGATTCTCGTTTCGGAGATCGGAATCGCGGACATTGAAAAAATGCCCGCCGGCAGTGGAGGATTTCCGGAAGAGCACTTCCTCCTGACCTTAACAGAACCCCTCTCGGTTGACCTGGAGACGGGAAATGAAGATCCGCTTTTAAATGATCAGGTCTTCAATCAGACTATGGCAAACCATCGCTTCGTGGTCAGAAACAATTTTTTCGAGCGTATTCGACGGTTCGGGACCGTCGTGCGTGCAGTCGACGGTTTGATCGAGGGCAATCGATATGACCGGATCTCCAATATTCCTATCGTGCTTCGCAACGAGCCCGATCTGTGGAGAAATGGACTCAACAGCGAAAATATCCGGATCCTCAACAACACGATCACCAACTCCGGATACGTTCGGGGACGTGAAGAAATGGGGCAGATCCATGTAGCCTTTTACAAAATGGGGCACGAACTCGCCGATTCCCGCAGTCACCGGAACCTGACGATTTCTGGAAATACGATTGAGAACTGGCAGGACTATGGAATCGCGATTCGAAATGCGTCCGGAGTGACGATCACGGATAATCTCCTGCGTAGCGATGAGGAGAATTTCGACAATGGCCGCCGACACTCCGCGATCTTTATTGACGATTCCGAGGGCGTGTTCATCCAAGGAAATCAAATCGAGGACAGACGTCCCTTGGACGCAGAAGTTGAGATCACCGCAAACACCGATTCGGTAGTTTGGGTAGACGAGTCGAAAAATTAGAAGCTAATCCCTTATGCAGATGATGCCTTTCCTTTCATTCTTATCGAAAATTTCGCTTGGCTTGCTCGGTCTCGTGGCCGTCTCCGTGCCCGCGGTGGCAGAGGAGGGGAATCGCGTCCTCCACGTGCGGGAATTCGGGGCGATCCCCGATGACGGATTGGATGACATGCCCGCGATCAATGAGGCCATCCGGACGGCAACTAGGCTGGGGGCTTCCGAGGTTCGCTTCGACTCGGGGACCTATCGCTTGCAAGAAACGGTGACGGTGGGTGGTTTCGGGCACGACAATTACATGATCGTCGACCATGCGAAGAACATGGCCCTCGTAGGGGAAGTCGACGAAGACGGAAAGCCGACGACCCGGATCGTTCGGGATTACGAATTGAACAATGAGGCCAAGCCGCCGATCCAACTGAGAATCTGGAATTCCGATTCGGTGTCGGTTCGCAACTTCGTCTTTACGAATGATCCCCCAATGGGCTCGACCGCAAAGGTGGTCTCGGTTGACCGGGAAAACGATGTGGTTGTCGTCGAGGTGCTACCCGGGTTGCCGGCGTATGACGGGATGCGCGCTGCCTCCGCCCATGCGTGGAATCTGGAAACGACGAAGTTGAAACGTTTCGGGAGTACGCCCGGCTCCGCCACTCTGACAATCGGTTTGAACGTGAACGATTATTGGGAAGTGGTCCCGGACTCTGGGGGGCGCCTGCTGAAAATGGAGGGGGCCGGCTTCGCGAACCGCCTCGCAGTGGGCGATGGGGTGAGCTGGCATCATAAGTCCACCGATTCCCATAACCAGATCGAGGTGATGTATTGTCGCGATACGGTTTTCGAAAACGTTTCGCTGCCGAATCTGAGCAACGCGGGAATGTTGGCGGGCTATAATCACAATTTTACCTTGAGAAGAATTCGGTTCGAACCTGAAAACGGAAATCTGGCGGTCGGAGGCCGGGACGGAATTCACCTCAGCAATACCTCTGGAACGGTGCTCGTGGAGGATTCGGTTTTTCGGGGCTTGAGGATGGATCCGTTGGTTCTCCGTAAGAGTTTCGGATTCATCCGGGAGATTGGCGATGACGGATCGATCGTGGTGAAGACGAATCTGCGCACGGCCGCGGAGATTCCATCCGGGGATTCTTTGCGATTCTGGGTGGGAGAGGTGCCCTTCGATCTTACCGTCGAGTCGGCCGAGGATCTCGGCGACAGTCTCTATCGCTATCGATTGGTCGAGGATTTGCCCGACACGGTCAAGAGCGATTCGGTTGTGAGCTTCCAAACCTATTCTCTCGACGAGGCGATCATTCGAAACTGTGTCTTTGCGGGGAATTTCGGCAGTGCCATTGTCAACTTTGTCGAGAATGTGATCATCGAGGACTGTGTCTTCTCCGATAATGCCTATCAGATCAAAATGGGCGCGAATTTTGTTTCCGGTGCGTTCGCCCGAAATGTCATTTTCCGCAATAATCTCTGCGAGGATGTGAGTTGGGTAGACATCGCTCGTCGGGCACAACCGTCAATCCTCATGATTCATTCCCTGAATCGATTCTTCGAGGATCCCCGGTACAACCGGAACATCGAGATCTATGGAAACACTTTTCGGAATCCTGATGGCCCGGACAACGCGGTGGCGATCGATGTCCGCAACGCAACGGATGTCCGGATACACGATAATGTCTACGAGGGGTTTGAGCGGAAGGTGAGCATCGATCCCGAGACGACGGCCGATATTGAGGTGGAGGATTGAGGTAAACCTGCGGCGGGTGCCGGGCCGATCGCCTCCCAATCTGTAGCATCCCGCCGTGAGGCGGATGAGTGTGGGGCACCAGGAGTTGAAGAATACCCGGTCCCTATCGCGTCTCTCCCCCGAGATCGGAGTCTATTCCTGCTTCAAATTCCTGCGGGCAATCTTTGCCCCGCGAGTTTTGGGGTCAGGAATCTCGGAGATTGATGGAAGTGGTGCTGGAGGCGTCGACCCGGACAGGCTCCCGAATCCCGTCGTAGCGGTTGCGGGATATTTCGACATTTCGGGCGGTCATGAGATGAATGCCCACCTCGGAATTTCGGAATGTGTTCTCGGTAATTAGAATATCTCGATTCAGCGGAAGATCGAATCCAGCGGAATGAATCCCCACGCATCCGACCGTGTCGTAGCGCGGATAGAAACCGCAATTATCGAACTCGCATTGTCGAATCAGAACATCGGTCGCATGGCCGCCCTCGGCATGGGTTGGCATCTCTGCGCCCAGAAGAATTCCCGGGTTCATGATGTTTTCGTATCGATTGTTATGGAGAGTGAGGTGGTCATAGCGGACAAGATGGCCCGCCCCGGCGATGTTGGAAAAGCGAGAGTTCCGGCACTGATAGGATTCGGCCTCCCAGCAATTGAAGGCGCAGAGCGTACCGGTTCCGGCGAAATCCGGAAACCCTTCGGTGAACCGGACCCGGTAGAGATAGCCGAGATGTTCGTCTTTTGCTTGGTCTTCCAGTCGTGCCGATTCAACGACGCGTGACTCTGTCCGTGGGCCCCGGTGAAAATCGACGACCGACCCTATCGTGATCGGGGCGTAGGTGTAGCGGCAGAAAAAGAGGGCTTCCCTTTCCCCTTCGAGTTTGCGGAGGGTCGCCCAGTTGGAGTGCATGTTCTGCCCGTCCATTCTTACTCCGCGGACCGATAGCCCGTCGATTGCGATATGTCCCCCGCATTTGAAAATCTTCCACGCGTCTCGCGGTCCGGTGAAGAGTCGGTCTCCGTCGGGGCGAAAGGACACATTTCGCGCGACGATCCCCCGGCAGCTCTCCGTGAGGAAACAAAAACCGTTGCTGTTAGCGGTCCTCAGATTTTCGAAAGAAAGGTTGTCGCAATGTCCAAAATACACCTGAAAATCGGTACGTGCTCCTTGATGCCAGGAGAGGAGGTTTCCGCGTTGGGTCATCTTGGCTGCGCGGGGATCGACCAAGCGGTATTCGTGGGCGCCGATTTTCTTCCAGGTTGATTGGGCGCCGTTTCCATAGCTGATGCTCTCGCCGAGGAGAGTTTCTCCATCCGGGGAGAATTGGTTCGCGCAATAGGCTCCCATTCCGTCCCAGATCGGGCATCCCGTAAATGGACGTACCGTAACCCCGGTGTCGTCGCCTTCGATGACTTCTCCCGCCGAGGTGAATGTCGGAGCCCGCGTAAAGGCAAGATTCTCGATGCGAAGATTTGTGCAGTGTTCACTCCAGAGAATCGCGGGGAGCAGCGGATGGTTCTTTTCCTCGTTCCATCCCACGAGGGTCGTCAGAGGAGTGCCTTGCGCATCCGCGATTCCGGAAAGAGTCAGATTCGGGATCCGTTGCAGGAGAAGATGACACTCTTTCCGGGGAGGAGTGCCGCGGCTGCCCGCGTCGTGTACGATTCCTTCGGTTTCGTGCTCTACGTGGGAGATGAGTCGGTAGTGGCCCTTTTCGAATTGAATCCGCCGGGCACCGATGCGGATCGCCTCTTGGATCGCTTTCCGAATGCCTGCCGCCGAATCGCTATCTCCCGGGTGAGTGAAATCCCGGATGAAGACAGTCGGGCGTTCTTCTCGTGGAGAGGTTGGATTCAATAAAGAGCTTGGGGTCGGTTCCATGCGGATCAAAGGATTTGAGACGGTTTGTCAGATGGCTTAATAATTGCTTTATTAGCAAATATAGTCAACTCGATATTTTTCCTCGAACTGGAGCAATGGCGATCGCTAGGTTCTGTGGAGTCTCTGCAATTATCCTCGTGTCCCTCCCGTTATTTGCTATAGCTAAAAAAGTCATATGGTCGCGTTTCCAAAACAACCGAACAAGAGTTTGATCGATGGCATTCGCTGCCTGCAGGAGGTGCTGAGCCGGACTGAGCCGGTGGGGGTGGCTCAGGTGGCGGCGGAGCTGGATTTGGAGACCACGCGGGTGCACCGGATTCTCCGGACACTGGCGGCGTCCGGGATGCTGCGTTGGACGGAGAAGCGCAAGTACGCTGCCGGACCGGCGGTTCCGGTTCTGGCGACGCAGACGATGCACGCTTCGGGGTTTTACAAAGCGATTGGTCCGATGGCTCGTCTACACGAGGAGCTGAACATGATCACGGCCTTGGGGTTGCTCTGGAACCGTTCGGTTTCTTACTTGTATCACGCGGAGCCCGACGAACCGCTGACCCGAACGATCGGTAGCTTCGATGTTTGGCCGGCAACGGTCTCGGGATTGGGGGTGGCCTTGCTCTCCCTGCAGTCGGATCAGGAGATTCGTGAACTGTATGAGGGCAGGGAGATTCCTTCCTTCGATTCGCTGGAGCACTTGCTCGATACGCTGGCCCAGGTGCGGGAGCAGGGCTACGCTCTTCAAGATCACACCTTGGCCATCACTCTCGACGAAACCTTCCAGGCCGCCATCGGATTCAGCATGCCGGAGGTGAAGGACGACAGCGTTTCGAAATTTCTCCCGCGTCTCTTGAAGTGTCGTGAGGAGATTCTTCTCGAACTAAACGAGTCCTAGATTCGGATTCATTGTTCCCAGAGGCTTTTCAACCCCTCTGCCAGCGGCGCCACTTCTTCTTTGGCGCGGAGAGCGTCAAGCCACTCGGTGGGGATTGAGGAAAACCCGTGCCGAATGCCAGCGATCCCTCCCGCAACACAGGCGGTTGTATCGGTGTCGTTGCCGAAGGAAACGGCGGTGCGAACCACCGACGGGTAGTCGGATTCCTCACACGCGGTGCGGGCACTGCTGAGACAATCGACGACATAGCCTCCACCGTTGGGCGCATTCTCCATCGCTGGGAGGATCTTTCTCTCCAGCTCAATGCGATAGGCATTGTCCTCGCCGTAGAGAAGGCGGAGGGCGTCAACGGCTTCGTCCCAGGGATTTTCGGTTCCATGCAGTTCTCGGATGGCCCAGAGGCAGTACAGGGCGCAGCAGGCCTGGGAGCGATAGTGACGGTGGGTGACGCAGGATTGCTCGTGGGCGCGGAGGACGAGGTCCATCTCGGAACCCTTGTGGGTGAGCACGAGCGGGAGGCAACGCATGAGGGAGCCGTTGCCGTTGTTGCGCTCGCTGCGGAGGCCGGACATCACCGGGGATTTGCCCCGTTGGAGGTTGTCGAGGGCCTGGCCAGTCTGGATGCCGACATCGAAGACAAAATGGTCGACGGCCATGTACCCGCGTTCATACCACGCGAGTAAGCGAAGAGCGAAGTCTCGGAGCCCCCAGTCGGGTCGGTCGAGGAGGGAGGCGAGCAGGCAGAGAGCCTGGGCCCCGTCGTCGGACCAAGTCCCTGGGGGAACTTGCTGGTAGCTGCGGATCCACCCTTTGTGGGGGATCATATGGATCTGCTCTTTCGGGGGCAGCTCCTGGGCTGTCCGGAATTCGTAGGAGACTCCGACGGCATCGCCGACCAGAAGCCCATAAAGTCCTCCTTGGATTCTATCGATAGGTTTGATCACAACTCTGCTGGAATGCATTCATTTCTTTTCGGTATAGCAGGGTTGGGTTCAATAGAGCAGCTCGCGAAGGCGGTAGTCGCCTCCAACGACTAGAAATTCGGATTCTCCTTGAAGAATACTACCGGAAAGGATCTCCCCATGGAAGAAAATCTTCGAAAGGGGGACTTGAGCCTCCCAGACAGTCGATCCGAATTCCCAGGCGCGTTCCCGGTCGGAGGTGAAGGAGCTGAGGTTGTTCAGTCGGGCGGTCAGGACTCGTTTCCGAGAGGGCTCGATGATGTTGTATTCGTCGGGATCGCACGTTCCCCGGTAGAGCGTGAGATGGGTCTCGCCGAGGTGACGACGGGTGAGTTCGTATTGGCAAAACTCGAAGAGGAGGTCGAGTTGAGAGTCGATGGCGTTGGTTCGGGCGTGTCCCTTCATCCGGTCTATGGCATATCGCGGCTCATCGTCGGTATGCTCCTCGGTCAGGCGACCCCGGTGATAGGTGGGAGGGATTCCGAAACGGCTTTCAACCCAACCTTTTAGAACGGCTCCTTCGACGCTGTTGGAGTCAACGCCCCAGCCTCGAATGAAGCGAAGGTAGCTGTTGCGAAGGCTGCGTCGGGCGTTGCTCTCGTATTGTTCCCAGTCGTGCAGTCGAAATTTCACCGAAAGGTATCCGTGGAAAACTTTTCCTCGTTCTTCCGGATCGTCAATCGTGTCGAGTCGCGTGAAGAGGTTTCGATTCGAGGACCGGACTCCGTCGAGCTCCACAGGGACGGGGTGCTCATTGAAGTTCAAGGAAGCCAGAGCCCAGGGAGGAACATTACAGTGATTGACGCGAATGGGACCCGACTTTCGGGGGAGCGGAGAGACTTCCGAAATTTTGGAGAGAGTATCAGCCATAGACGCGGAGGGAACTGGTCTTGAAGAATAGGACGATCGTCATCCCGGGTTCGAGCCTAAGCTCTTCGATGGCGTCCGAAGTCAGCTCAGCTACTAGGCTTCCGGAATCTTCCTTCTCGGCAAGCCGTGCGACAAGGAGGTGTTTGTCGCCGGATTTTCGGATGGTTTCAATCTTTCCACAGAGACGGTTGCGGGCCGAAACGCGACCGGGCGATGCCAGGCCAATGAGGATGTCGGTTGCGGAAATTCCGAAATGGACGGAATCGCCGAGTTGGCAGGGGGATGAGGGCATGTGCAGCATCTGGCCGCTGGGGAGGCGGCCGATCACGTGTTGGGCGGAGGCTTCGACGATGGTGGCTTTGAGGATGTTTTCGAATCCTCCGTCCTCGATGCCGGCGTAGACCCGGGAATCGGTTAGCACTTCTACGGGTGGACCTTGGGCAATTGCTTTTCCGTTGGCTAGAGCGACAACCTCGTCGCATATTCCCAGAACCTCGACCGGGTTGTGGGAGACCAAGAGAATCGGGAGGTCGAAGTTTTCCCGGATCCGGAGGAGAAAGGGAAGAATCCGGGAGCGCAAGCGAATGTCCAATGAGGCGAGGGGTTCGTCGAGAAGGAGTAGCCGAGGACCGGAACACAGGGCTCGGCCGAGGGCGACCCGTTGACGTTCACCTCCCGAGAGGGTAGGTACTTTACGCTTAAGAAGGGGATCCAGCTCCAGAGTTTGGATGACTTTCGTAAAGTGCTGGGCGTCGTATCGACCGCTGGACTGGGCCCGTTTTTCGCCAAAGCGGAGGTTCTGCTCCACGGTTTTGTGAGGAAAGAGAAGATGATCTTGGGGGACATAGCCAATTCCCCGTTTTTCAGGGCGGGTTTGCTGTCGCTTCGAATGATCGAGCCAGACGGCGCCTTGAAATCGAAGGATTCCTTTCGTCTCGGGACCGAGCCCACAGATGCAATTCAGAAGGGTGCTCTTCCCACTTCCCGAGGGGCCGAAAATACCGGTCACCCGTTTCGAAAGGGTCAGGTTTAGGTCGAGATCAAATCGGTCGAGGGGGACCCGGATCCCTATATCAAGGAGGGAAGGAGCACTCATAACGCTCGCCTCCGGCTGGATAGGCTCGGATCCCGTCCGAGCCATTCGGTGATGAAGATCGCAATGAAGCCAATGACCAGAGCCACTGCGACGAGAACATTTGCCCTGCCATCATTCCCAGCCTGTTGCGCACTGTAGATCGCCGAAGACAGCGTCTGCGTGTGCCCAGGGATATTGCCGGCGACGATGACGGTCGCTCCAAACTCTCCCATGGCCCGGGTGAATCCAAGAATAGCCGCGGCAATCAGTCCTCGATGGGCGAGAGGAAGGGTCACCGTCATGAAGGTGCGAATACGGCCGATCCCGAGGGTCAGTGACATCTTCTCCAGTCTTGGATCGACTTCTTCAAAACTCACCCGAGTGGTCCGGATCACGAGGGGAAGACTCATGACGGTACAAGCGAGAATCACCGCTTTCCAAGTCAGAAGGATTTGCAGGTCGAGCCCGAGGAAATCCCGCCCGAGAGGTCCGTGGTCGGCGAGTAGGCAGAGGAGTAGATAGCCCACTGCCGTCGGCGGTAGGACTAACGGGAGGCTGGTGAGCGTCGCGAGGATCCGTTTGCCCGGAAACGAGAAGCGGGCGAGGGCATATCCGAGAGGCAAGGAGAGAGAGAAGGCGAAAAGAGTGCTCAACGAAGCCCAGAGAACGGTATGGATGAGAGTCTGGAGAATGCTGGACACTGATTAATGCGGCGAGGATTGGACAACAAATCCAAGATTCCCGAATACCTTACGCGCTTTGTCTCCTTGAAGGAAAGTGAGAAACTCTCGCGCCAACTCGGGGTGGTCAGTATGCCCGAGGATCGCGGCGGGGTAGGAGATCTTCGGTCCCTCTTCAATTGGGACAGTGAAAAGTATCTTAACGGCTTCCGGGTAAGCTTTGGCGTCGGTTTGATAGACGATCCCGACGACGTCATGGTTGGATCGAACCTGAAATAGGGCCGAACGCACGTCGGTCGCCGGGGAAATGCGGTTTTGTAGCAGGTCCCACAGAGTATCTCCGGGACCGGCGGAAAGCCCTTCCAGCCATTGCTGGGCATAACGCCCGGCCGGGACGGAGGCCGGATCACCAATCGAAAGGTAGCGGAAGGGTTGATCGATAAATACGGAGGGCGATCCCCATCGGTAGTTGGCATTGGGGTTCTGGATTACGACAAGTTGATTGGAGAGGAGGGAAATGCGAGATCCAGCAAGGAGGAGATTGGCGGATTCGACTTCGTTCATCCACTTTCGGTTGGCACTGAGGAACACGTCGGCTCGTGGAGCCGCGAGAATCTGGCGCGCCAAGGCACCCGAACCCGCGAAATTGAACACGAGTGAACAATCGGTTTCTTCTTCGAACAACTCTCCGATCTCCGTCATGGCATCGGTTAGGCTGGCTGCGGCAAAAACGGTCAATTCCTGTGAGGAGGAAGCTTCTTGTCGGTGGCAAGAAACCAAAGAGACGCTCACAATCGTGAGGAGAAGAACTCTCAGGAGGGTCATGGCTGGCTATGTGCAGATTTCAGACCAGCCATGAGGTTTGGCGGGCAAATTCACGAAGGAGATTGAGAAGAACTCGCTCGAGAGGTTTCTGATCGGTTCGACTCGCTGACCAATTTTCATGGAAGACGTTCATGTGCAAAGGGATTCTCGTGGGTGAGAATAACTAATTTTCCCGATTAGAGAAATTTCTATCGAAAGTCGGAAACGCTGGTTTCACGAAGTTATACCGAATTTAGTAAGTTTTGACTGTTATGGTGCAGCGCAGAATCGAAGCAGCGCAAGGCGCAGGGATCGGATTCGTATCGAGATACGCTCCGATCCCTGCAACGCCGCGACCTTCGATTCTAGGCGCATCCCCTTGGGACGGGCGGGAAATGAGCCTGAGCAGCGTTGGCCCAAATGGCACGGGTCGCAGACCCGCCTCCAATTGGGCCGCCTCGCTCAGGCTCATTTCCCATCCCGCCATAACTATCAAAACTTCCTAAATTCGGTATTAGTTTTTCCGTGTGCAAATTCTGCCCACTTCCAACCTTCGTCGTTCGTTTCAGAATGTTATCGAGCTCGGCTCAATCGTTTTGGGAATCATCCTTCTGGCTGGACTGCTCGGTTGAGAGTTTGACCACTAGGGGATCCGTAGGGTTGTCGAGACTCCGGCGTCGTCGTTCTGGTGGATCGTTAAGGTGCCATTCAGGTGCTCACAGATTTCCCGAGCGAGGGCTAGTCCGAGTCCGATGCCTTGCTGCTCCTTTTTCTTCCGGCCAAACTGGACCATGGCTCCGACTTTTCGGATCTGCTCGGGAGTCATCCCTTCACCCTGATCGACAATCTCGATGAGAGACTCTTCGTTATCCCGGGAAAGGGTGACGGTCACGTGAGTACCAGCTTTTGAGAACTTGAATGCATTGTCGATCAGCTCGCAAAAGGCTTTTCCAATTAAGCCACAGTGTTGGGAGGTCGCGATGCCTCTCGGTAGGTTTAGCTTGAGGTCTTCACTACGGTGATGATGGGTAGCGATCGAATTTGCCAGAGGGAGGAGGTAGAGGTGGAGATCTTCGGGGTCGGAGTTCGAAGGCGATTCTTCGCTCGAGCTTTCGCGAAGGGACCGGAGGCGGGAGTAGAGACTGAGGTTCTCCGCAACATGGCGGAGCCGGTCTCCACTCTCGCTCATTAGGTCGAGATACTCTTGGATCTCGGCGGCCTCCAATTCTTGCCAATGGTCACGGAGGAGTTCCGTAAGAGTGCAGATGCTATTGAGAGGAGTCTTGAGCTCGTGCGGGATCATGGACGAGATCTCATCGCTCAACTGGTTCCATTCGCGGCGGGAGACCTCCTCGCGTTTGCGGAGTTTTTCGAGCCGCGTCTCCACGGCGCCAATGAGTTCTGCTGCCCTGAAAGGCTTGGCTAGGTAATCGTCGGCCCCGAGCTCCATTCCCTTGCGCACCTCGCTCTTTTCATCATGGGCGGTCAGGAAGATGAAAGGTGTGGTGTTCAGGCCCGGATCGTTGCGGAGTTCGGCAAGAACCTTATAGCCATCTTTTCCAGGCATGTTGATGTCGCACAAAATGAGGTCGGGGCGAAGGGTCGAAGCCATCTCCAAGCCTGCAATTCCGTTTTCAGCGGCAGCGACCTCGTATTCTTCATATTCGAGAATGTCCCGGATATTCTCCCGAATGCTTTCGTTGTCTTCAATGATGAGAATCTTTTCTTTCGGATTCATGACGTCGGTCTTCAGATTTCGGCAATAATTAGGCGGCCGGTAGCCTGAACGAGAACATCGTTCCTTGTCCGGGTTCACTTTCGACCCGAACTGCGCCCCCATGGGAATCGATGATCTTTTTTACGATGGTGAGCCCCAAGCCCGTACCGGGAATATTGCGGTGATCGGTGTCTTCCGAGCGGAAAAATCGTTCGAAGAGTCGGGGGATATCGGTTGCGGGAATCCCGATGCCCTGGTCTTCGACGAAGACATAAATCGACGGGTCGGGCTGCTCCTCTGACGAGGCGAGTGGGTTGGTTGAATCTTTATCAACGTCTGCGAGGGTGATGGTAACGGTGCCTCCTCCGGGTGAATACTTTAGGGAATTGCTCAGGAGGTTGTTGAACACCTGCTCGATTTGCCCTGGATCGCCGACTGTCTGGGTGTGAGGAGTTTCGATCTTTAGGTCTACGCGGGATCTCTCGTTTTCCGAATCCAAATTCTCGATCGATCTTTTGGCTAGCTCGACAAGGTCAATGGTATGTCGATTGTGCTCTTGGCCAGCTTCCAATCTGCCGAGATCGAGGAGGTTTTCGACAAGCCGTTTCATATCGTCCATGGTTCGCTCCATCCGCGCGAGTTGCCGTTTTTGTTTGGCAGTCAGATTCTGTCCGCGGTGCACCAATTCGATTCCCAGCATGAGGGAACCTATCGGGCCTTTTAGGTCGTGCGAGACCGTGTGAACAAACTCACTCTTTATCGCGTCGAGCTCCTTCAGGGAGGTTACATCCCGGAAGACCGCGGCCCAGCCGAGGATCTCGCCATATTCGGATTGGACAGGGAAGAGAGTTGCCTGGGCCACTCGTTTCTCGCCGAAACAGACTTCTGCCGCATCTCTCCGGTCTCGAAACAGATTGGCCGTTTCGGGGGAGGCTACGACCTCTTCGATGGGGGAGCCCGGTGCAGAATCGACGTCCGTCGAGAGCAGTGGGGCCGCCGCAGGATTGGCCATGAGGAGAATATTGTCCGGATTTACGAGAAGAAACGCGTCCTTCGAAGCTTGGAGAACGGCTCGCAGGGTGAGTCGCTCGTCAGACAGTTCCTGATACAGCCGGGAATTTTGGAGAGAGCTCCCGACCGCAGCGCTAAGGGCCTGGGCCAAAGCCTCATCGTCCTCGGTAAATGCAGCGGAAGTTCGTGATCCAAAGGCGAGCGCTCCTATGATCTCTTCTCCTTGCCGGATAGGTGTGACCAGCGTCGATTCGATTTTGGCTTCGTGCCAGAAGGTCTCAGCGCTAACTCCTTCTAGGCGATCATTGCGCTGAGTTCCGTCACCATTCAATACGGAGCCACAAATGCCTCCGGAAACAGGGAACTCGGATCCTTCGGTGGTTTGGTTTCCCGCGAGAACATGAGTTCGAAAATAGTCGGGTTTCTCGGATCGGAGGCATATCGCCAGAAAGTCATGAGAGATCAGGGCGGGGGAGAAATCAGCAACCACCTGAAAAATGTGACTGGGGATAGGGGAAGTGGCGAACTCCTCGAGAACCGTTGTCAGGGTTTTGAGCTTGTGGAGAATCATGCCAGGCAGCGTTCGCGAATGATGGACATCATCTCTTCGATCTGGGGAATGGGATCAATCGGGCCGACGACGGTTTTGTGTTGAATGATGCGTCCTCGATCGATGAGGAATAGCCCGTGCTCAACAGCAGTAGCTGCGTGGTGGTGAAGTCGCCGGAAGAAATTCCGATTGGCGACGTCGAGATAGACGCCTCGGGCGGTGGTTCCAATCTCGCCGGTTTTTATGGAAGTGGCGAGGGTCACTACTGCGTTTTTGGCGGCGTCGAGAGCTCCCCGATCCCCGAGCCCATAAACAGCGTAGAGTCGCTTGTCAGGGTCGCAGACAAAGGGAAACGGGGGGATGTCCGATCCGAAGAAGCGTTGGGCGGAGGAAGAGAGATTGGGGGCAACTTGAATCAATTCAGCTCCGACCTGCTTTACCTGATCGTATCCCCCGATGAACTCCATCATGTGGCTGCGGCAAAAATTGCACTGAAAGCCTCGGGAAAACCAGAGGAGGACATTCTGGCTTTGGCAAATTCTTTCGAGATCGATCCGCTGCCCATCCAAACTGGAGAGGGAGAAGGTCGGGGCCTCTGAACCGATGTCCCCAGGATCGGGGCTGTTGCCGGCGTTCGGAGAGTGAGTGGAGTCGGGCATAACGAAGAAAGCAGTTCTAGTGATTAAGGGGGTAAATATTCCTCAGATTGCAAATCATGGGGGAGAATGGTTGCCCGGAAATACCCCGATCGAATCGGGGGTTCCGCGCTTTCGGTGCACCCGGCTACGGAATGGCGCTAGGCTAGAGTCGAAGGCCATCGGAATCTGTTAATCCTTGAGAGCTGCGTGGAGGATCTCCACAGGATGCAAAGCGGTGCGTCCAGTGCCGTCGTGGATTTGGTGTCGGCAGGAAGTTCCCGGAGCGGCGATCACCGTTTCCTCCGGGGTATTGCGGACGGTCGGGAAGAGAACGAGATTGCCGACCTTTTGGGAGAGTTCGTAATGCTCCTTCTCATACCCGAAGGATCCCGCCATACCGCAACAGCCGCTGGGAATGACCTCGACGGAATAGTTTTGCGGAAGCCGGAGAGCTTCGACGCTGCCGGATGTCCCGACCAGAGCCTTCTGAAAGCAGTGGCCATGAAGCTTGATGGCTTGGTGGCGGTCGGTAAACGAATCGCTATGGATCCGCCCAGCGGCGGCTTCACTGGCTAGGAAGGTTTCCATCATCATGCAATGAGGAGCCATTTCGCGAGCGGTCTCCTTGAGGTCCGCTTCGGCGAGATCCAGGGCCTCGTCGCGGAAGGTAAGGATGCCGGAGGGTTCCACGCCGACCATCGGTTGCTCGGCCGTGACTTTACCCTGCAGCGCCCGCAGGTTCCCATTGATCAGCTTCTTGGCTTCGTGGACCAAGCCTTTTGAGAGCCAGGTGCGTCCGCTCTCTCCGTGTTCTGGCAATTCCACTGCGTAACCCAATCGCTCCAGCAGTTCAACGGCCTTGATGCCGACATGGACGTCGTTAAAGTTCGTGAACTCGTCGTTGAAGAACCAGACCTTGCCGACCTTGCCCGCGTTGGCGTGCAGTTCATGCTTTTTGAACCAAAAAGAAAAGGTGTGCTTCGGGAGGAGTGGAATTGTGCGGTCAGGATGAAATCCCACCATCGGGTTGAGAATTCGGCGAATCCAAGAAGTCCCGAACAACAGGTTCCAGGCCCAAGGGGCTTTGGCGGCAAGCTTTTGAGAACGGGCAAAGGAGGCAATCATCTTGGATCGCAGGGGAACTCCGTTGATCTCGTAATAATGCTGCATGAACTCGGCTTTGAGTTTCGCCATGTCCACTGTGGAAGGGCACTCCTTTTTGCAGCCTTTACAGGAGAGGCAGAGGTCTAGGACCTCTTTTACATCGGGATTGTCAAAGACGCTTTTCCGGGCCTCCTTCGGGCCTCCAGTGAGAGCGTTACGCAGGGTATTGGCGCGGGCTCGGGTCGTATCCTTCTCTTCGCGGCTAGCCATATAACTTGGGCACATGGTGCCTCCGGCTAGTTGAGTTTTGCGACAGTCGCCGGAACCATTGCACATTTCGGCGGCACCCAGCATGCCCTTTGTCTCCGACCAATCAAAGATCGTCGCTGGCTCTTTTGTGACCTGTCCCGGCTTAAACCGGAGAGAGCTGTTCATCGGAGGCGTTCCGACGATCTTGTTTGGATTGAAGATTCCTTTTGGATCCCAGCTCTTTTTTACGGCTTGTACCAGCGCGTAGTTCTTTGCACCGATCATTGTTTCGAGGAATTCTCCCCGCAGCCGACCGTCACCATGTTCGCCGGAGAGGGAGCCGCGGTATTCGCGCACGAGTTCGGCAACCGTCTGGGCGACTTCGCGGAACATTCGATTTCCGTCCTCGGTCTTCAGGTCAATGATCGGGCGGAGGTGGATCTCTCCCGATCCGGCATGGGCGTAGTGAACGCAGCCCAGGCCAAAGCGTTCTTTGAGCCGACGGTTAAACTCGGCGATGTACTCAGGCAGATCCTCGACACGTACGCAGGTATCTTCGACGACGGGCACCGGCTTGGCGTCTCCGGGCATGTTCGAAAGCAGTCCGAGGCCCGCCTTGCGAAGATTCCAGATCTTTACGGTGTCTTCGCCGAAGAGAACTGGGTAGGCATAGCCGAGCCCGGCTTCCCGCATTTCCGCCTCCAATTTTTTCGTGACTTCCAGAACCTGTTCTTGGCTGTCCTTCCGAAACTCAGTGACCAGAACTGCACCCGGTTTGCTCTCGATGAAAAAGCGATTTTCCCTGTGCTCGATGCTCCTCTCGGTGCACTCGAGGATATAGTGGTCGATGAGCTCGCAGGCGAAGCACTCGTGGCGGATGGCCAGTTGCGTCGCCCGGAGGGCTTCGTCAACGGTGGCAAATTGGGCACAGAGAAGTCCGTCCACCTTCGGCGGTAAGGGATCGCAGTGGAGCTTTACCTCAAGAACGAAACAGAGTGTTCCCTCGCTTCCGGCAATCAACTTGCCGAAATGAAAGAGTTTTTCGGAATTTGGATCGAAGCACCCCGCATCCATCAGCAAATCGAGGGCATACCCGGTATTTCGCCGGGGAATGTCTGGATGGGGGAAGTTCTTGCGAATCTCTTCTTGGTTTGCGGTGTCGCCAAGAAGGTCCCGGATCTCTCGGTATATCCGAGTCTCCAGAGTTTCGGGACCATCGCATTTGGCCGCAAACTCATCCGGAGTGAGAGATCCAAACACTACTTTGGATCCGTCGGAGAGAAGGGCAGTTACTTCCAGAACGTGGTCTCGGGTGCTGCCATATTTAATCGAGTTGGATCCACAGGAATTGTTCCCGAGCATTCCTCCGATCATGGCGCGGTTCTGGGTCGAGGTTTCCGGGCCGAAGAGAATGCCGTGTGGGCGGAGGGCGTCGTTGAGTTCGTTGCGGATGACGCCCGGTTGGCAGCGCACCCAGCCTTCCTCTCCGTTGATCTCTAGGATGTCTGTGAAATGTCGGGATACGTCGACGACAATGCCGTGACCCACTACCTGTCCTGCCAATGAGGTTCCGGCTGTGCGGGGGATGATTCCTACCCCTTGCTCATGAGCGTAGCGAATAATTTCGATCAGATCGTCTTCTGACCGCGGTATCGCCACGGCGAGCGGCATTTCCTGATAGGCGGAAGCGTCAGTGGAATAGATCCGACGTATGAATTCGCCTGTGTGGAATTCGCCTTCGAGTTGCTGGGCCAATGTTCCAAGTCCTTCGACCGAGGGGGAAACTGTCATGAAGAACTTTCTGACGGATTCGTCTCTTAATGGCGAGACTTTGGATGAAAAATTATGAGAGAAAGGGCGTTCTAAACGACAGGGACAATTCCCCGGAGGGCGATTCTTCTCAATCGCCGCAGGTATTTTTCCATTGGATAGCGGAGGCGAGGGTTGCTAGGATTCTTTCCATGAAAAAAGTAGCAGTCCTTCTCTCTGGCAGTGGGGTTTATGACGGTAGTGAAATCTACGAGGCGACATTTACTCTGCTGGCGTTGGAAGAGGCCGGGGTGGACGTGACCTGTTGCGCTCCGGATATACCGCAGATGCACGTCATCAATCATGTCACGGGCGATGTTGCGGAAGGCGAGTCGCGCTCTGTGCTTGTCGAGGCGGCTCGGCTGGCTCGCGGAGAGGTGACAGATTTGGCCAAATTGAGTGAGGCGGAGTTTGACGCCCTGATTCTTCCTGGAGGATTTGGGGCCGCCAAGAATCTTTGCGATTTTGCAGTGAAGGGCCCCGACTGTCAGGTCGAGCCGCAGGTTGCGGGGGTCGTTGAAGCGTTCCACGCCGCTGGTAAACCGATCGGGCTCATGTGTATTGCACCCGCGATCGGGGCGGCTCTTTTCGGAGGCAAGGGCATTCGGCTCACGATCGGAAACGACGCCGATACCGCCAGCGGGCTTCAAGCGTTGGGTGCCGAGCATGTCGATTGCCCGGTGGACGAGATTGTCGTGGATGAGAACAACAAGGTAGTCACGACTCCCGCCTATATGCTCGGGCCGAAGATGGCCGATGTGAAAGCGGGCATTGATAAGCTCGTGGCCAAAGTTTTGGAAATGGCCTGACGGCGATGCGCTTCGATGTTTTGACCCTTTTCCCGGCCATGCTGGAAGGTTTTTTGGCCGAGAGTATGGTCGGGAAATCCATCCAGCGAGGTATCGTGGAGGCCGCTGTCCACAATCTGCGTGATTGGACCACGGACAAGCACCAGATAACCGATGACCGCCCCTTCGGGGGAGGTGCAGGAATGGTCATGAAGCCGGAACCGATTTTCTCGGCCATTGAGGAGCTTCGGAGTGAGCAGAGCACCGTCATTTATCTCGCCCCGGATGGAGAACAACTCAGTCACTCTCTGGTCATGGAACTGGCGGCCAAGCCGCATTTGATCCTCCTGAGTGGCCACTATGAGGGGATCGACGAGCGGGTGCGGGAGAATCTCATCGATCGGGAGATCAGTATTGGCGACTACGTTCTCACCAATGGAACTCTGCCAGCCGCAGTTTTGATTGACGCAGTGGCCCGGCAACTCCCCGGAGTCCTGGGGGAGGCCCAATCGCTGGAGCAGGATAGCTTCTCGGACGGATTGTTGGGGCTTCCACAATACACCCGTCCCGCCGAATTTCGCGGGATGAAGATTCCGGAAGTTTTGCTTTCCGGCAATCACGCCAAGATCGAGGCTTGGCGGCAAGAGCAGCGAAGAGCGCGGACGGCGAAGCGACGGCCGGATTTGTTGTAGAGATGGCTGTGGCCATTCCTCTCCCTGCAAAAAGAAAATAGGTTCCTAACGCGAATCCCATGTGGGGTGGTCGCTTCAGCGCCACCCTTCGCGATTAGAAACGGCTCTCTCCAAGGCGCAGGAGAGGCGGAGCGGAAGCGCGATAAGCGATTTCGATTAGCCCCCGGCGAGTGCCGGAAGACTCTGCCACATCGCAAGGAAGGGCGATCTTCCTTTCTTCTACGGAGCGATGGTATCGAGAAGGGCTTGGACGCAGTCTATCCGGGTCTTCGGGCTGAGGCCGTGGCCGCCATTGAAGATGAAGCCGGGATCGCCTTTGCGGTTTTCGAGAATATTGGCAGCGGCCGCCCGGACATATTCGGGATCTGTTTCGAGAAGAATCGGGTCGAGATTTCCCTGGATGGCGATGTTGGGTCCGATAGTGGCTCGGGCTTGGGAGAGGGAGGTAGCCCAGTCGATCGCGATGGCTTCGGTCCCGACCGTCACTTGATCCGTGAGGCGGTTGGCCGCGCCTCGTGAGAAAAGGATCATCGGCTTGTCGCAGGCTTCCTTGATCTTACGGATGGGATCCAGACACCATTCTTCGTAAAACTCGCTGGGACAAAGTGCTGCCCAGGAATCGAATAGTTGAATTGCATCCGCCCCGGAGGCGCATTGCAGTCGGACGTAGTCGGTACAAGCGGTGGTAATGCCTTTCAAGAGGAGGCGGGCACTGTGCGGGTCGCGGTAGAGCATTTCGCGCAAGTTGCGGCCTTCGCCGGGAGATCCACCTTCGACGAGGTAGAGCGCGAGTGTCCAGGGCGCTCCGCAGAATCCGAGAAGGGTTTTCTCTTCGCCCAGCTCTTTTTTCAGCATTTGTAGAGCCTCCCCGACATATTCGAGACGTTCGGCGGCTCCTTCGGGAGTCAGTGAATCCACCTCGATTTCAGAACGGATCGTCCGCTCCAGTTCGATTCCGCCTTCATCGCGAAAACGATAATCAACCCCGAGGGCTTCGGGGATGACAAGAATGTCACTGAAGAGAATGGCCGCGTCGAGCTGGGGGAAACGCTTGAGCGGTTGCAGAGTCACCTCTGTCGCCAATTCGGGTGTGCGGACCATCGTCCGAAAATCGCTCTCTTCTTTCAACGCACGGTATTCGGGAAGATAGCGTCCAGCCTGTCTCATGAGCCAGACGGGGGGGCGGTCGAGATTGCGACAGGCGAGTGCGTCGAGAAAACGTTTCCTTGAAGTGGTCATGAAGATTGCTCGTTGTTTTCGAGAGGATGGGTCGGCGCGAGCCAGTCCCGTGGTCGTAGATATCGCTCGGTCAATTGTTCTTCTGGGGAACCGGGTTCGGGCGTCCAATTGTAGGACCAATTGGCTTCGGCGGGAAGCGACATGAGGATCGATTCCGTGCGTCCTCCTGAGGCGAGCCCGAACTTTGTGCCGCGGTCATGGAGTAGATTGAATTCTACGTAGCGGCCCCGCCGGAGGCGCTGAAATTGTTTCTCTCTTTCGCCGAACGGAGTGGATGCACGCCGATCCAGAATACGAAAGAAGGACTCGCGGAATCCGTTTCCGACCTCAAGCGAGAAGGCAAAGGTGCGCTCAAATCCCAATTCTGAAAAATCGTCGTAGAAAATACCTCCGATCCCTCGGCACTCGTCGCGGTGGGGAAGATAGAAATACTCATCGCACTCCCGCTTGAAGGATCGGTAGAGGCCAGGCTTGGCTTGCTCACAGATGTCATGGGCCGCCTGGTGCCATTCCACTGCATCCTCGTCAAAACCATAGCAGGGTGTCAGGTCGAAACCGCCGCCAAACCACCACTGGATCGATTGCTCTTCCAGAGCCGGGAGGACGAAGAACGCGCGGACGTTCATGTGAGCGGTCGGTGCGTAGGGGTTCTGCGGATGCAAGACTACGGAGACTCCCATCGCCTCGAACGGTCGCCCGGCAAATTCGGGTCGGCGAGCAGAGGCAGGAGCGGGTAGGGCGTCGCCGCTGACGCGGGAAAAGTTTACGCCTCCCTTTGAGAGGATTTTGCCGCCTTCTACGGCCCTTGAGATTCCACCTCCGCCGCCGGGGCGTTCCCAGGAATCCTCACGAAGGATATCCGATCCTTCCCGGTTCTCGATCTCCCGACATAGGTCATCTTGGAGCTTTTGAAAAGCGGCTTGGACCTGGTCCGGATCGGGCTGTGCGCTTTGGATCACTCTGCGATCGGGAGATCTGCCGCGAGCTGGCGTCTGCGTGAGTTCAGAATCGGGAAAAACCCTTCGCTCTGGAGGATCTCTGCAACCGAATCGGAGAGCAGGAATTCGAGGTAGGGAGCGAGGAACCGGTATTGGCTTCGCGGGACACAGACGTAATAAGCGAGGGCCAACGGGTAATCCCCGTAGTTCACATTCTCGAGGGTCGGGCCGAACGAGACGCCGCCGTCTTCAGCTTCGATGCGGAGAGCTTTCAGCTCGGTGGAAAGGGGCAGGGTGTCGATGACCCCGATCGCTCCGTCATTATTGCTGACGAAGGATTCCAGTTGAATGGAAGAGTCGTATTCTTGGATGCCGGAGCGGATAGGTTCCCTGTCGAGGAACCGGGCGCTGAACAAGTCGAGGACGGGGCTCGTTCCGGGGTTGGCGTAGGCAGCCTGAATGTTCCGGTTCTGCCAAGCGCCGGAAAGGCCGAGGTCCGACCACCGGGCAATCGCGTTTTCGGTCAGAGATCCATAAATCCCGCCAATCTGTTGCCGTGTCAGGGACTTCAGCGGATTCTTCCGATTGACGACAACGGCTCCAATTTGAAACGCGAAGGGCAGGACGGGGAAGTCTAGCTCCGTCGGATCCTGATGGGGCATGGCGACCAGAATCAGGTCGGCCTCTCCTTCGTAGAAATCGCGAAATGCGAGAAGACTGCCACCCAGTTGGATTTCGAGCTGGTCGCCTTCTTCGCTCGCGAAAGCTTCGAGAGCTTCGACGAGAGCGGGCGGAATGTAGTCGGACCCTTCGATGCGGACGACCCGCGCTTGAAGTACGGAACTGAGTGCAAGAGTCAGGAGAAGAATTTGGGGGAGAATGCCTTTCATGAGTGAGAGATTAAGATTCGAGGAGTTCGGGCCAGCGTGCAAGTTTGCGGTGGAGAGTACGGCGACTCATTCCGAGGAGGTCCGCAGCTTTCGTCTTGTTGTTGCCGGTTTGCAGAAGGGCGTTCCGCAGCAAGCGCTTTTCATTCTCCTCGACGGAGAGAGGGTTGGCCGCGAGTGTTTTGGAATTGCTCGTCGGAGTTTGTTGTTCGCCGAAGAATTTGCTGTCGAGATCGTACTCAGTGACCCGACTGCCCCGTTTGAGAATGACCGTATTTTCGCAAAAGTTGCGCAGTTCCCGGATGTTCCCCGGCCAGCTATATTTCTGGAGGACCGAGAGTGCTTCGGGAGAAAAGGTGACGGGCGGGACTCCGTTTTCGCGGCTGAAGTTAGCGACATAGTGCTCAAGCAGGAGCGATATGTCGCCTTCACGCTGGCGGAGTGGAGGGAGATCGACCGTGACGACGTTGAGCCGATAGAGGAGGTCTTCGCGGAAATCGCCTTTGCGCGCCATCGCCTCGAGGTCGCGATTGGTGGCACATACGAGGCGAACATCGACTTGCACAGGTTTGACGCTACCGAGTCGCTCAAAGGAGCGGGTTTCCAGAAAGCGGAGGAGCTTGATCTGGGTTGATGGATCGATCTCGCCAATTTCATCGAGAAAGAGGGTTCCGGAATCGGCAGCCTCGAAGCGGCCAATCCTTCGCTCGGTCGCACCGGTGAAGGCCCCTTTCTCGTGGCCGAAGAGTTCGCTTTCCAGAAGGTTTGAGGCCAGAGCGGCGCAATGCACGGCGACAAAGGGCCGGCGGCTGCGTTCGCTGTTCTGGTGAATGGCCTGGGCGATCAGCTCTTTCCCGGTACCGGTTTCTCCCTCGATGAGGACAGTCGCCTTGGAGGGGGCTACCAAGCGAACGGTTTCGAGGACGTTTTGAAGATTCGGTGAATTTCCGAGAATCTCGTCGAACTGGAATTTTTTGTCGAGGCGCTGATGGAGGTTCTGGTTTTCCTCCTGGAGGCGTTCGGACTGGAGAGCCCGTTCGATCAGGAGTTCGAGTTTTTCAAGACTGACAGGCTTCGTTAGGAAATCGTAGGCACCCCGCTTCATGGCTTCGACGGCAGTTTCGACGTTGCCGTAGGCGGTCATCATGATGCAGACGGGACGGGGGGAGAGCTTGAGAGTTCGCTCGATCACCGACATCCCCGATTTGCCAGCCATGCGCAGGTCGGTGAGGACGACATCAAATCGATCACTCTCGATGTGGTTGAAGGCCTCTCTGGCATTGTTGGCCGTTGTGATCTCGTAGCGATCCTCCAGGGCAGCCTCCAAGCCCTCGAGCGTATGAGGCTCGTCATCAACAATTAATATGGAAGCGGGCATTGTCGTCTGAGGATGGATGGTGGCGGCAGGAGGGCAAGAAATTCTTTGCCTCTCCGCAGCGGATTCAGCTGGCTATCTCCCGGACTCGGCACGGGAGTCCGTTCAGTTGCTGAGTACTTTTTCGACAAATTCCTGAGGCACTTCGGCGATCGAGGCGATGACCGCCGTGTCCCCATCTACCAGATCCGAGAGGGCCAGCAAGTAAGAGCTGCGGCAGGCGTCGAGAGTTTCGAAGAGGCTGATGTTTTCCGAACGGGCTTTCGGGGAAACTGCCGATTCGTCCTCATTCATGGCCTCGAGGACATCGCGCGCTGATAGCGGTCGACCGGAATAGTTTTGCTGAAGGCGGAAGAGGACCTTGCGGAGCTCGGTGAAGTTACCGGGCCAATCCCGCCCCCGAAGGAGATTGATGGCGTCAGCGTCCCAACTCAGAGAGTCGCCATCCTCGGTCTCGGCGGCGCGGGCAGCGGCTTCGATGTCGTCCGGGCAGTCGCTCAATAGAGGGACGTGAAGCTCAGAACCTCCCATCGAGAGGTAGAGTTCGTCGCTCAAAACACCTTCCTGGTAGAGGGTTTCCACGTCGGAGCCGATCATGAAAATGAAACGAAAGTGTCCCTCCCAGTGGTCGCTAAACGTCCCTTTGCGGGATCCTCGCGCCAATTGTTTTTGCTGGCCTGGATCGAGTCGCTCGGTCTCTGGGATGGAAATCACAAAGCTCTCGAGCTTCTTTTCTCCGGCTTCCCGAGCGATTTGTTCCAGCAATTCGAGAGAGAAATCGTTGGGTTCGATGATCCGGCTGTCCGCCGTCTCGGGGTTTAGCCAACTGAAGAAGTCTTCGGCGATGGCGCGGGTAGGGGTGCCGCGCGGGGTGACGATGCAAAGGTTTTGGCGCCGGTTCCGCATGCGGTAGATCGATTCGGCAAAGGCATGGCTCGCATCCGATTGGCAGGGGAGTGCCTTGAAGGGAAAACCGAGATCGTTGGCATCTCCCGGTTTTTCAACCGTTTCACTACTAGCCTTTTTCGTCTTGGACTTCCCTTCGGCGATCAACTTTGCCGCATTTTTGAGGAGCGAAAAGACGCTGAGAGGCTTCTCGTAGAGGCCGACGATGCCTTCGGATTCCATTTTTTCACGGTCCTTGGATTCCAGGAATCCAGAAACCATGATGATCGGGAGCTCTGTTTTGATCGCCTTGATCTTCTTGGCCAGTTCGAATCCGTTGAGCCCTGGCATCCGCAAATCGGTTACAACGAGACTAAAGTCCATCGAGCGTACCAGTTCCTCGACCTTCGTGGGCTCGCCGGTCATTTCCACATCGTAGGAAGCCTGAGAAAAAACGTCGGTCAGCAGAGAGGCGAAATCGAGATCGTCGTCAACAATGAGAATGCGGGGAGCTTCTTTTTCCATGGAGGTCTAAGGACTAGTGGTCGTTTTCGCTGTCGGCCGAATCGGTTTGCGAGATGCGGTCAATGGCTTCGGTTACGCACTGGATCGAAGCCCCGTACCAGATGATGGGCTTGTCCGCGGCCTTTTCCCAATATTCGACGACGGGGCGACTCGGGTAGTAGGCGGTGGCCACGAGATAATAGTCACCCACTAGATCAAAGGGGATCGTCCAAGTGGCCCAGCAGACATCCGGGTCGTTCATGGCATTGCCGAGGGGGCGCAGCTTATAATTGCTCAGAGCAATCAGCCCGATCTTGGATTCCTTGACCACGAAGTTGATGTAGTCCTTCTCATCGAGCTTCTTGAGATCGTAGATGAGAATGTTGAGGACGGAAATCTGTCGCGGATTGCCTCCGTCGATTGCGTCTAGAAGCCGTTCGTTGGCCTCGTCGATGTCCTCCTCGTTGACTAGGCCGTATTCGTTCAGGGTATTGGCGAGAAAACGGTTGCTGCGCAGAACGAGGGCTTTGTGTTCTTTGCTAATCGCGGGCATGTGATGTCAAGCTAGTCGGGGTTTCGCAGGGTTCAATCCAAAAGCGAGGGTGAGCCGTGTCCGCAATGCCAGTTCTTCCGCCGTGGTGAGGCGCGGTTCATGGGCAAAGTGAGCGATCCGGTCGGGAGAGAAGGTGTCGACCGGAGGTTTATCCCTTCGTCCGATCAATGTGGCCCAGATCGCGCCCTGGAGCAAGGAGGTCGCGGACTCGCTTTTTAAGTTCTTTGATTTCGGGGAATCCACCTTCTTCGCCGCGGTCCCAGAGAACGGTTTCGCCGGAAACAACCCTAAATACCCCGGAAGAATCGCTGGGGCTGAGGGTGACTCCGGCCAAATCCTCCTCGAAGGTGCTGAGAAGTTCCTGCCCCATCCATGCAGAGCGGAGCAGCCACTTGCAGCCGGGGCAGTAGGTAATGACGATCAGGGGTTTGGTGGTTTCTGGCACAGGGTTTGAAGAAATGGTCCTTTCCCCGGGGCGCAACGCGAAAGTCGCTTACTTTGGGGTGGAGAAGTGACTCACTCCTTGGGCCTCCTGTGGGGAAGAATGACTGAATTCGCAAATCCGATGATTTTTGGATTCGCCCGATCGGGATTGGGTCTTTACGAAGAGGATCATGAAAATCTCTCTCGGAACGGATCACGCGGGCTACACTCACAAGGAAGCAGTCAAGAAGCACTTGGAAGAGGCGGGCTACGAGGTTCTTGATTTTGGAACCAATTCAGTCGAAGCTGTCGACTACCCGGATTTCATTCGCCCGGCTGCGGAAGCAGTTCCCGCCGGCAAAGCCGATCGGGCCATCGTTTTTGGTGGAAGCGGAAACGGGGAAGCGATCACTGCGAATAAAGTGAAAGGAATTCGCTGTGCGCTTTGCTGGAATATTGAGACCGGTGAGCTGGCCAAGCAGCACAACGACGCCAATTGCCTATCCTTTGGTGCTCGCCAAACTCCGGTGGATGAAGTTTTGAAGATTATCGACGCTTGGCTCGCGGCAAAATTCGAAGGCGGACGCCACGAGCGGCGCATCCAAAAGATTGAGAACTGACCCCCGGCGGGCCGGACGATTTTCGTTCCGGTTTTGACACCGAGGGAACATCAGGCTTTGTAACCCATTATGGCTGAAATTATGCAGGCAAAAGAAAACCAAGAGGATAAGAAGAAAGAAGGCGGTTCGCTGTCAGAGATGGTGAAGAAACGCTTCCTCGAGGATCGTAAGATTTTTCTCTGGGGAGAAGTTTCCGATGATTCGATGAAAGAAGTCACCGAAAAGCTCCTCTACCTCGAATCCGAAGATCCCGGCAAGGAGATCAAGTTTTACATCAACACTCCCGGGGGCTCGATCACCGCTGGAATGGCGGCGTACGATACCATGAAGCTGATTTCCAGCCCCGTGACGGTCATTGTCACTGGGATGGCGGCGAGCATGGGCTCGATCCTTCTCTCGGGGGCTGACAAGGGGCGTAGATTCATTTACCCACACGGCCGGGTGCTGATTCACCAGCCGCTGATCAGCGGGACGTTCATGGCACCAGCCGTGGACATCAACATCCAGGCCCAAGAGATGGAACGCATTCGCGATGAGCTGAACAAGATTCTTGCCGAAGCGTCAGGGAAGGATCTTTCCGTCATCGAGAATGACACGGATCGGGATTTCTACCTCACCGCCGAGGAATCGATTCAATACGGTCTCGTCGATGAGATCGTCACCAAGATCTGATTTCTTCCTCCAGTGAGCCTGGTTTTTCAAAAATACCACGCCCTCGGAAACGACTACTTCGTCCTCGATCCTTCGAGCGGCGAGCTGCCGGATTCGAAGGGGATCGAACTCGTCTGCCATCGTAACTTCGGGCTGGGTTCCGATGGGATCCTCTACGGGCCACTACCTTCCGAGGTGGCGGATTTCCGGCTGAGGATTCTGAATCCCGATGGCAGCGAGGCGGAAAAGAGCGGGAATGGCCTACGGATCTTTTGCCGCTACCTGCACGACCGGGGAGAGGTGACAGATCGCCCCTTCACGGTTGAGACTGAAGGTGGGGTCGTCTCCGCTTGCATCCACGACGCCTCCGAGAGCATTGAGGTCGAGATGGGGAAGGTTTCCTTTTCCAGTCAGGTGATCCCCGTGAACGGAGAGGAGCGAGAGGTCATTCAGGAAACGTTGGAGGCGAACGGCCAGAAAGTTGAGTTCTCGGCGGCAACCATCGGAAACCCTCATTGCGTGGTTCTACGCGACAAGGTTTCTGAGCAGGAAGCCCGTGACTTGGGACCGCATCTGGAGAATCATCCTCTTTTCCCGAATCGTACGAATGTGCAATTCCTGGAGGTGATCGACCGGGGCAACATCCGTTTGGAAATCTGGGAGCGCGGAGCGGGCTACACCTTGGCCTCGGGCAGCAGTTCCAGTGCGGCCGCTTCGGTCGCTCGCAAGCTGGGGCTTGTCGATTCGGATGTGACCGTGCACATGCCCGGAGGATTGCTGACTCTCTCGATCAGTGACGATTTCGCGGTTCGGATGACAGGTCCCGTTCGACTCATCGGCGAGCTGACTTGGACTCCCGAAGACTAAAAAGGACTTTCCGTAGATCTACGGCCTAGCCGTAGGGATTCTCCGCCACGGCAAATGCTCCTCGGCTCTCGGGCTTCTTCAGTCCTTGGGCTTTTGATGGGCACCGCCCTTGGCAGAGGATTTTGTGCGGCCTTTAGATCGGGCGGTAGCCTTCTTGGTGTGTGTTTGACTTTCTTGCTTCTTGTTGAGGACAAATTCCTCCCTGACCGCGATCTGCGCTTGCGCGAGCTGGGTGACTAAGGCGACGAAAACGCCGATCCCGACGAGGGCGTAAAAGATCGTGAAGATTTTGGAGACATCCCGGGTGGGATGCAGATCTCCGTACCCAATCGTGGTCAGAGTCATTACACAAAAGTAGGACGCATCGACCACGGACCAACCCTCTGTTCGGCAATAGAACGCGGTTCCGCAGGCAACAATGGTCAGGGCTAGGATCAGAGTGATGCGAAAATGGGTCTGCTGCCAAGCCATCCGCAGGCCGCGAAAGAACTGTAGCACGGTAAGGAGAAATGAAGGCATGGCTTATTTTTTTCGTTTATCGGAGGAGGTGTCGACTTCAGATCCAGTCGCGGGGTTGCGTGCGTGCGCGAAGAGGAATTGCTGGGCGATCCCCGCTGCGGAGCCATAGTGGGCGCGGGCGAAGAGCTGGATTTGGTCATCTGTGAACGAATCAAGCCCGTAGGATTCTCGCATGTGCCGACTGATCCAGGTGTCGATCGGAAAGGCCTCGAGCCGTCCGTATCCAAACAGCAGAACGCAATCGGCGATTTTGCGTCCGACACCGGGTAAGGCGATCAGCTTGCGGCGGGCTTCGTCAGTGGGAAGACTTTCGAGACTGTCCAGATAGCCGTCCTGCTGACTCAGATAATCTGCGGATTGGTGGATCGATCGGGCGCGGTAGCCGATCCCACACATCCGGAGGTCCGCTTCCGGAACGGAGGCAAGCGTCGCCCAGGAGGGGGGAGCAAAAAGGCCGTGATCAAGGGCTTCACCCCATCGCCGGGAGATTTCGAGGAGGCCAGCGCGGATCTGCTCGATTCGTTTGAGGGGACTGAGAAGAAAAGAGAGGAGGGCGACATCCGGGCTTTGCCGGAGGATGCGCAGACCGGGAAATTGCCCGACGGCTTGGTTGAGGACTGGATCGGAGCGCCAGGGCAGGGCATCCACTTCTCGTGCGAAGTCGATCGAAGTGGCAAAGTACGATTCGATGGTTGCTTTTACATCCTCCTTGGACGAAGTGGATCCGGAGGCAGACCAAGTCAAATGGTGATCGGACAGAAGTTCCAATGTGCAGGCGTGTTTCCCGACAATGCCCTTCCAGGTTGTGGCCGTTATCGGCTCCCAGAGAAAGCTCTGTCCTCCTGCGAGGATCTCTCGGAGCACTCTTTGGCCCCCTTCGACCGGGAAGGGTAGCGTTCCGCTGGGAGAACCCGCGTCAGCTGGGTTCATTCGCTGGAGTCTGGGTGCCTGTTGCGGCCGGTGGAGAATCGACCGACCAGAGATAACTTTCCCTCTCCTCCAAGACTTTACCTTCAGGGTCGAGAATTTGAAGGTTCCAGGCAACTGGTCCGAATTGGATTCCGGGCCAATCCAATCCCGTCAAACCGATCCAGAGAGTGGCTCCAGAGCTGGCGGAGCGCTCTGGTTCCAACGTGAATTCCTTCATCTCGGGATCTCCGGGAATCTGCACCGAGAGGTGAATTTCACCAATGTCCCTCTGAGACATTTCCTTCGTGATGGGCAGGATCCAAAAATATCCGCCCCGCACCTCGGGATCCGTACGGACATAGATGCGATCCGTCTCGGGTTCTTGACCCGTGAAATATTCGCTGATGCGAAAAAAGTCTTCCTCTGGAATATAGCGGTGCTCAGTGGCTGGGCCCGAAGTCTGAGTCGTCGGGGTGCTGCAAGCCGTTAAAAGCGCTAATAGAAACAATTTACCTAAAATTCGCATCTCAATTTAGAGCAGGAAAAAGTTGACCTTGGTTGCTAAAAAACAATCCTCCTAACTTTCCCGATTATTGATCTTGTAACCGATTTAGTAAGCTTTCGCGAATTCATGTTTCTCCGCAAGTGTTTTGATCTTGGATCCTTTTCCCGCGAGGGAATGAGGGTATCGACTTCCTTTTTTGCCCTCGGCTTGATTGCCCTGTTCGCCTTGGCCATGCCGGCGGAGGTTTTTGGTGCGGAAGGAGACGCGAAGGTGGCCTCGGCACCGTCAGCAAGTGATTCTTCGGAATCTGCTGAGGCATCTGCAAAGGAGGGCACTGCCACCAATGAGGATGCGGGGACGGTTGATTCGACCGAGAGCGCAGTCCCGGGCGAGGCCGGTACTGCCGATGAGAATGCTGCGCCGGAGTCGGGAGAGGCCACCGAGGAAGTCGTTGAAGTGGTCGAGGAGAGCCCCTTCGTTTCTCCGCAGGAGGCCCTTGTCGCGGTCCGTGGCGATGCGAAGGTGGGCCTCGGCGTGCTCGCAACTTATGAGGAGCGGACGGTTGTCGTGACTTCCCTCTCTGCATTGAATGGAAGCCGCCGAATTCTGGTCAATACGGCTGGAGGTCAGGAGGTGCCGATCGTTGGTGTGATCGGAGTGAAGGGCAAGGATATGGCCTTTTTAGCAGTGGATTCAGCTGCTGCGGATCTTCCGGTTGCCGAGTTGAATCTTGAAGGGAAAATCGAGAAAGATGATTCGGTAAGAATTTTAAATCCGCGTCGCGAGATTAAGTTGAAGGTCAGAGGGGAGGAATCCGGCCGGATCGAGATCGGGGATGTGGAAGGGCCCGTTTTTGCAGGTTCTCCAGTGGTCGTTGGCAAACAGGTCATCGGAGTCTTTAGCCCAGCTCGACTTGTCGGGACTCAGGCTTCCTCGGGGGCTGATAGTACCGTGATTTGGAACGCGGGGATCGTTCCCTTCAGCTCTTCCATGCAGTGGGAACCGATCGATCTGGCGACGATGGCTCTGGAAAGTGAGACCCTCGATGATTGCCTCTCGGTCATTTCTCAGGTCGGTTCGTTTCTCAAGGTGAGTGGTTTTAAAGGAGAAGTTTCGATGCAGCGCCTTTTGGTCGCCCGGGACCGTTTGAAGGATGACCTCGCTCGTTCAAGCCAAGCTGTGGAGAAGGATAATGCCAGAAAGAAGTTCGCCTTCTCGGTTCGCAGTTCAACGGGTTCCGTCCAATCCGATCTCCAGGGAGCTCTTAACAATTACTATTCTTATTTCGATCCTGAGGTCACGCTTCTGGTCGATCTCTACCGCCCGGTGCATGAGAAGATTCAGGATTTGAACAATAACCTGCGGAAGGCGGACTCGTTCGCTCGCTAATGAGTCGAGACGCGGCCGATGCTGGTTCGTCCCGGAAAGAACCAGCAATACCTGAAAGCGAAAAGACAGGGGGATTGAGACCATGGGGCTGGCTTCTCGTCTTGGTCCTTCTCTCTGCGTTTCTTCGGTTTACACTTTTCCCGCCAATTTCCTTTTCCGAAGGCGCCTATTTTTTTCTCGCGCCTCTCCTACTCTGGAACTGGCAGGGGCACAGCCGGAAAGCCATCTTCGGATGGGGCTGGCTTGCTGGTTTTCTCTTTTGGGTCGCGTCGATCGTCTGGCTCCGCCACGTAACCCTGATTGGGATGATCGGGCTTTCGGGGGTGCTCGCCCTCTTCATGGGAGTCTGGTCGCTGGTCTTTGGGCGTTGGCTGCAACCGCGCTGGGCCGGGAAAGACACTTTTACCGGCTCATGGTTTGTCCCTTTGGTCGGGGCCGCCGTCTGGGTCCTTCTCGAGTGGACCCGCTCTTGGATTTTCTGGGGATTTCCGTGGAACCCGGTTTCTCTCTCGCAGTGGAATCGACCGGCTGTCCTGTCAATCGTCTCAGCGACTGGCGGGTGGGGGCTGACTTTTTTGCTAATCTGGATCAACCTGGCGCTCGTTCAGTGGTTGCGAACTCCCTTTACTGAGTGGAAATCCAAAGGGTTCCTTCCAGTTGCACGCAAGGTGCCAATCGTTCTGGTCGTTCCGATCGGAATTCTCATGGTCAGTGCCGGATCCTATTTTTGGCAATCGATGAAGCGGGAGCCATCGGAACCAGTCCGGGTTGGATTTGTTCAACCGTATTCCACCATGAAATGGGATCAGTCGGCTGTTTCCCGCAACATTGAGAACCTGTGGCAGGAAACCCGCAGCCTCCAGGGAGAGGACCCGGAAATCATTCTCTGGCCGGAAGCCTCGACACCCATCCCCGTCATTGGTGAGTATTCCATTCGTACGGGAGTGGAGGCACTGGCGTCGGGGATGAAGGCTCCGATCCTCATGGGAAATATGGCTTCCTATCGTGAGAAAGGGATTTACGAGAATGGAGTCTTTCTGGTTGAGCCGGATGGCGGGCTCGTCGCTGACTACTACGTGAAACGGGAGTTGGTTCCCTTCGGCGAGTTTGTTCCGTTTCGAGAGATTTTCCCCTTTCTAGAGAAGGTGGTGCCAATTGGGCTCGATTGTCGACCCGGAGAGCGGCCCGTCCTCTTCCCATTTCCCTCGGCCGACGGACAGGATAAGGTTGGGCCCTTGGTCTGCTATGAGGATGTCTTTCCCTCTCTGGCTCGCGACACGACCCAGGCCGGAGCGGACTGGCTCTTCGTCGCTACGAACAACGTGTGGTATGGAGAAGAGGCAGGTGCCTACCAACACGCCGCCCATGCGGTTGTCAGAGCCGTCGAGAACCGACGTCCTGTCTTGCGAAGTGGGAATGCCGGGTGGTCGGGGTGGATTGACGAATGGGGGCATATCCGGAAGAGGGTCTCCGATGAAAATGGGTCCATTTACTTTCGGGGAGCGGAAACGGTCTCGGTGAACCGGGACTTACGCTTTGATGGGGTGATGACACCCTACGCCCGATTTGGGGACTGGATCGTCGCTCTCGCCGCCGGAATCTTGGGCGCGGGTCTTCTCTCGAGCTGGAAAAGAAAACGTTCATAGAGGCTTCTCTGGGCTCCTGCGGGTCGTTTTTTCTCTGGTTTTTTAGGTGGATCGCCGCTTTTTCACAAGCAGCTCCACAGATGGAAGCCTTGCTTCTTGAAACTTGAAGCGCATTTGGTTTAAATTTGTGAAAAATGTATGAATCGATTCCTGCCCAGTATAATGATCTTAGGTCTCCTTATCAATTGGACGACCTCGCTGGCGGAAGGAGAAGAACTCGACTCTGTGCGGCTTCAATTGAAGTGGAGGCACCAATTTCAGTTCGCGGGATACTATGCCGCCATTGATCAGGGGTATTACCGGGAAGAGGGACTGGAGGTCGAATTAATTGAGCCCGAAGTGGGGCAGGATCCGTTTGACCTCGTCTTAGCCGGCAATGCGGAATTTGGAGTCTCGAATTCGGAAATTGTTTGGAGGAGCGCGGAAGGGGAGCCGGTGGTCCAGTTAGCGGTGATTTACCAGCATTCTCCGCTGGTTCTCCTGTCGATTCGAGACTACGGGATCGAGACCCTTCATGACCTGGCTGGGCATTCGGTGATGATCGAGCCAAACGCGGCCGATCTTTTGGCCATGTTTCGCTCCGAAGGAATCGACCTCGGCGAAATTCAGTTTCTACCCCACGAGTTCTCGGTAGAGCCGTTGGTCGATGGCGAAGTGCAGGCGATCTCTGGCTACGTCTCGGATGAACCCTATGCGGTGGAGCAGCTGGGGCTCGATCCCATCATTTTCACCCCTCGATCAGCTGGGATTGATTTTTACGGCGACGGAATCTTTACCACCCGCGAGCAAGTTGAGAAACATCCGGATCGCGTCGAAGCATTTCGCCGGGCGAGCTTGCGGGGATGGGAATATGCCTTGATGAATCCAGATGAAATCATCGATCTCATCCTGAACGAGTATTCTCAGCGGAAGACTCGGGATCAGCTCGAGTATGAGGCGATGAAAACGATGCAGCTCGTTCGGGCGGATTTGGTGCCCGTGGGTTACATGAATCCCGGCCGGTGGCGATACATTAGCGAAGTGTTCTATGAGAATGGTCTCATTGAGGAGCCAATCTCCCCTGAGCAGTTTCTCTATGCTCACGACGCTCGCTTTCCCTGGAAAACCTTTTTTGTCTCCACGATGGGTCTCGCGGCAATCGCCATTGTTTTGACTCTTCTTGCCTGGTACCTCTACCGCAATAAACTGCGGCTCGAAGCGGCAATCAGAAGTAAGACTGAGGTAGAAAAGAAGCTGCGCCACAGCGAAGAATTTTATCGTAATTTCTACGAGTCCGCCCCGCTGGCCTTCGTTATTTGGGATGAGAATTTCAAAGTGCTGCGATGGAATGCAGCAGCTGAGCGAGTCTTTGGCTGGAAGGCCAGTGAGGTGGTGGGGCGTTCATTCGATGAGTTCATGGTCCCCGAAGAGGATTTTGGGAATCTCGAGAAGGTCGTCTCCCACGTCCGTCAGAAAGAAGTGGCCTGCATGGCAAATTGGAACCTGCGGAAAGATGGCACGAAGATTTGGTGCCAATGGCACAATGTCGCCCTTTTCGGTGGAGATAGGGAGTTGGTAGAGGTGCAATCAATCGCTCTGGATGCAACCCTCCAATACGAAAGGGAGCAGCGGCTCGTGACCGAGAGAGAAGTGGCTGAGATGGCCAGCAAGAACAAGGGGCAATTCTTAGCCAGTGTCAGTCACGAAATTCGCAACCCCTTGAGCGCGATCATCAGCTTCGCCAACTTTATCCGGGAAGATTGCGAAACCGAGGAAAGGAGGGAGATGGCCGACACCATCATTTCCAGCGGAGAGGCGTTGATTCGGATTCTCAACGATCTGATCGACCACGAGAAGCTGGGAGCGGGCGTAGTTGAGCTGGTTCCTTCACGCATTTGTCTTGGGGAAGTGGTCCAGAAAACCATGAAACTCCATCAACGGATGGCGAAAGAAAAAGACCTGGAAT
Organism: Puniceicoccus vermicola; assembly: GCF_014230055.1. NCBI lineage: Bacteria > Pseudomonadati > Verrucomicrobiota > Opitutia > Puniceicoccales > Puniceicoccaceae > Puniceicoccus > Puniceicoccus vermicola. The sequence continues at coordinate 141,230 of NZ_JACHVA010000082.1, forward strand.
TGCATTTTGAAATCTCACATCCGAAGGTGGAAGTGACCTTGGATACGCTTCGGGTTCAGCAGGTGCTCAACAACCTTCTCTCGAATGCGATCAAATTTACCGAAAAAGGGTCGATCCTGATTTCAGTGGACTTCGACCAAACGCGTGAGCTCCCCGTGCAAATTCGTTGTGAAGATACCGGAATCGGTATCAGCCAATCGGAATTGAAGAGTATCTTCCGAATGTATGACCAAGGGGAGCACGGAAAATCGAAAGTTTTCCGGGGCACGGGTGTGGGACTGGCGGTTTGCGAAAAGCTGGTCGTGCTCATGGGCGGCCGCATTGAGGTGCAGAGTAAAGAGGGGGTCGGCAGCACCTTCACTGTCCACTTGCCGGAGGAAATGGCCGTACACTCGACCGGACGGGAAGACTGCGGAGCACAATCCTCGTGATCCGAAGATTTTTTAAGAAAATACAAAATTTCCCTTGCCCTCAGTTCAGGAATCTGGAGAGTCATCTGGCTTTGGGCCTGACTAGCTCAATTGGTAGAGCAGTTGACTCTTAATCAATTGGTTCGGGGTTCGAGTCCCCGGTCAGGTACCATTCTCGAAGTCGCCGCGCCTTAGCGGCGTTTTTTGTGGCCGCTCCAAGAGCGACGATAAATCCACCAGCGAGGAGGAGGCATGCCGCTCATCGTAGGTTTCGAATCTCGATTGACTCTTATACCGAATTTAGTAAGTTTTGATCCTTATGGTGCAGCGTAGAATCGAAGCAGCGCAAGGCGCAGGGATCGGATTCGTATCGAGATACGCTCCGATCCCTGCAACGCCGCGACCTTCGATTCTGGGGCATCCCCCTGGGACGGGCGGGAAATGAGCCTGAGCAGCGTTAGCCCAAATGGCACGGGTCGCAGACCCGCCTCCAATTGGGCCGCCTCGCTCAGACTCATTTCCCATCCCGCCATAACTATCAAAACTTCCTAAATTCGGTATTACTTTTGCGGGGGACTCCAAAAGGCTTTTGTGAAAGAGGCTAGGAACGGTGTTGGGAGGTTTTCTGAGCTCTTGCTCTCATGACGAGCACAGAGCCCAATGAGGGAGCAGAGATGTGCATTGACTTGGAGAGATTAGTTATTTGTTCCCCCATGGCTCCTCGAGGGAATCATTTACGATCTCCGCGTAATTCAACGAGAGATACATTCATCAATTTAATCGCGTTGGCGAAGGTTGTCATGAGCGAGACCTGATGAAGTGTCGCCCAATAAGCCTTCCCACGGGAAATGCCAAAGGAGTGAGAGCTTCCAGCTCTCTCCAAAACGAATCCGTCAACAACGAAGGAATGTTCTTAGTGAACACCTTCTAATGGGCGGGGGACCGCAGATTTCAATCCGCCAGCTGAATCGGAGTTTTCGCGCCAGCCCACAGGGCTAAGTCCGGGAGGAATGCCTGTGCGCGTTGCTTGCGCCTCAAGGGCGCTACCGAGGCTATTCGAAGTATGCGACGAGTTCCGGTGGGAGCGGCTTCACGTCGCGAGGAGCGGAGCCGTTACGGATCGAATCGGTGGCTTCGCAAGCCGCAGCAACACTGTATCGTGCGGCGACTGGAGAGGTCGTTGCTTTACTTCCGTCCCGGGCGAAATCGAGAAACTCCTGAACAATTTGCGGGTCGGCTCCTCCGTGGGATCCTGAGGCTTCGGCGATGCCGAATTGCTCGTCGGCTTCCGCGTTATATTCAGAACGTTTCTTCCACAGTTTGATAACCGTGCCTTCTCCCACGTCTCCGAAATTTTCGATTCGTCCTTCGGTTCCGATGATCGTGTAGTTGCGCCAGTAGTCGGGCGTGTAGTGGCATTGTTGGTAGCTACAAAACACTCCGTTATTGAGTTCCATTTGGACCATGCTGATGTCCTCGACATCAATGATCGGATGAAGACCTTTTTGGCTGAGTGGAGGCCAGTTCTCTTCAGACCAGTCGCGTTTGCCAGGTTCGGGAGAGGAATCGCGGTCCTCAATCTGATCGTACAGAGTCAATCCGCCCATGGCCGAAACGCGTTTGGAATATCCGCCGCAGAGCCAGTGCAAAATGTCGATATCGTGGGATCCTTTCTGCAGGAGCAGTCCCGTGGTGTTCCGACGGTCGGCGTGCCAGTCTTTAAAGTAATAGTCGCCACCCCAACCCACGAAATGCCGACACCAACCTGCTTTGACTTCTCCAATGAGTCCATCGTCGATGATCTTCTTCATCTGGAGGACGAAGGGCATGTGACGCATGTTATGGCCGAGATACAATTTGGCGTTCGATTTTCGGGCGGCTTCAAGGATTCGGTCGCATCCGGCTACGGTAATCGCCATTGGCTTTTCCAAGTAGACGGATTTTCCGGCTTCCAGGCAGGCTACGGTGTGTTCCTCGTGAAGATAGTCGGGAGAGGAAACGAAAACCGCATCAATGTCCTCGCGGGCTGCCAGTTCCCGATAGTCGTGGGTAAGAAACTCGGCATTGGTGGCTTCCTCGAATTCTTTGAGAAAGGGAGGGTGGGGATCCGCGCCGGCAACGATTCGCGAGCCTTCGCCAGGTTTGTGCGCAAGTCGCGCAAGTTTGCCGCGCCCGCTAACGCCGATTACACCGATTCTGAGTTCTTTTTTCATGGGATGGGAGGAAAGGTTTTTCTAGAGGGAAAAGATTTATGAGTTGGGATTCAGTCGATTGGTATTGTAGGCGGAAATGTATCTCAAGGTCGAAATATGGCTAAAATGACTCATTGAGTCGATATTGGGGTAGGGGAAAGGAGGGAGAGGAGCGGGGAGTGGGGATTTGGAAGACATCTTATTCTGCCTTACAGAACCGATAACCGATAACCGATAACCGGAAACCGGAAACTGGCAACCTCTCTGAAGTCGGAACAACAGACCCGATTATGGAGGATCATCAAGGTAGCGCGGGTTGGCTCAACCCGCAGCCAAGTCTGAATATAGGTAACCTGGTCCCTTTGTTCCCGGGATGAGCCATGAGGCCATGGCTCGCTACCTGACGAGGGCCTTACGCCTGCTTGTCGTACAGATCTTTGTAGAGGGGGCAGGTCTGGTAAACTTCGCTGTGAGGGCCGTCGGCGATGATTCGTCCATCGTCGAAGACGAGGACTCGCTCGGCGCTGCGGATGGTGCTGAAGCGGTGGGCGATGACGATGGCGGTCTTGCCGGGGAGAAGTTTGTCGAGGGCTTGCTGGATCTTCTGTTCGCTCTCGGTGTCGAGGGCGGAGGTGGCTTCGTCGAGGATCAAAATCGGAGCGTTGCGGAGGAAGGCGCGGGCGAGGGCGATGCGTTGCTTTTGACCGCCGGAGAGGCGGGTGCCTTTCTCGCCGACAATGGTCTCGTAGCCGTTGTCGAGATCGACGATGAACTCGTGGGCAAAGGCGTTGCGGGCGGCTTCTTCGATCTCCTCGCGGGTGGCATCGAGACGGCCAATGCGAATGTTCTCGATGACGGTGTCGTTGAAGAGGACCGGATCCTGAGAGACCAGTGCGATCGAGTCGTAGAGAGCTTTCTTTTCGACCTCGCGGATGTCGCGTCCGTCGATCCGAAGAGCGCCCCCTTGGACGTCGTAGAAACGGCTAACGAGGTTGGCGAAGGTCGATTTTCCGGCGCCACTGGGGCCGACGAGGGCGACGACTTGGCCGCCTTCGATGGTCAAGTCCACATTCTTCAGGGTCGGAGACTTGTCGTAGCTAAAGGAGACGTGGTCGAATTGGATGGCTCCTACGTCAATGTGGAACGGTTTGGGATCTTCCGGTTCGGGAACCTCAATCGGGGCGTCGAGGATATACTCGATGCGCTCGAGGGAGGCAGTGGCCTGGCTAACGCGGTTGTGGATCATGCCGAGCTTTTTCACGGGCTCGTAGGACATATAGAGCGCGAAAATGAGGGGGACGATCTGTTCCAGGGTCACCCCACGCCGAGCCGCGAAGTAGATGGCAATCGCGATGCCTACCGCTGAGATGAACTCGATTAACGGCGAGAGCATATTCGCATATTTGACGACCTTCATCTGGTGGGCGAAGAGGCGCCGGACGGAATTGAAGAATCGTTTTTCTTCCCGTTCCTTCAAGTTGAAGGCGCGAACTTCGCGGGGGGCGGAAAGGTTCTCGCTGAGGATGCCCGTCAAATCTCCGGATTCATCCTGCATGAGCCGGGCTTTCTTGAGCATCTTGCGGCCAACGTAGCGAATGGGGAGAACAGCGACGGGAATGGTCAGGAGGCAAAGAAGAATGAAGGCCAGATCGCTTTCCCTGAGGGAGAGGTAGATCAGCGCCCCGATGGCCCCGACGAAGGTGACCGGCTGCTTAACGAGGTCGTTGGCAACGAATATGATCCCATTCTGGAGCTGAGTCGTATCGACGACGACTCGGCTTACGAGCTCTCCGCTCTGGTTCTTCTGGAAGAAAGAGAGAGGCAGAACCTGGAGCTTGGAAAAGATCATACAGCGTATCTTCTCGAGGACCCGGACGCCGCAGTAATTGATCAGGTAGGTATTGGCAAAGGCACTGAGTCCACGGACTGCAAAGGAAGCGGGGAGGATGGCGACGGCAAGGATGAGAATCCAGAAGGACGTCCCTTGGTCCTTGTCCCACCCTAGCTCTTTGCGCTGCTCGGTGGTGATGACTTCTCCCATCTCATCGGTCATCTGCTGCATTTGCTCGTGGGTCAGGACATCCCGGGCTTCCTTGGAAAAATGGGCGTATTCCGCTTGGTTGAAAATGATCGGGAAGACCTCGCTGGTGACGAAGGGCAGTCCGAACCCACTGGCCAGACCGTAGATGATTCCAGCAAAAATCGCCCCGGTAAAGTGCCACTTCACCGGACGAAGCATTTTGAGATACGGCCAGAATTCTTTCATCGGAAGCGATCATCTTCACGGTCCAACCCCCTCGCGTAAAGTCTCAATCCAACGGGATTTTCTGTGGAGGCATTTCCTCGCGGATCCTCTCCAATCTTTTACCGGAAGAAGGGCGTTGATGGTGGGCTTGGCGCTCGCGGCTGGGCGGGTTTAAGATCTGAGGAACTTCTTGGTCGAGGAGCGGTGGGTGAGTGGTTCCGCTTTCTCTCGGCACGGGATGGCTTGAGAGTCGTGGCCGACTGCGGGAGGGGCTTACGCACTGGGTGGGCGCTGAAGCAACCCACCTACCGTAGATATCGAGTTCCATTTTCGGTTTCTCCCTTTCGTTGGGTCTTGGAAACTACTGGGAGGGAGATAGGTGAGAAGCGAAATTTCCTCTTTACATTCAAATGAGAAAAATTAATTTCAAATATGAAATGGAAAAGCGTAATACGATTCCCGCTGTCGATAAATCGATGAAGCTGCTGACCGTTCTCGCGGAGAGTGACGAGTCGTGGAGTAGTGCGCAGCTGGCGCGGAAATTGGATATTTCACCTTCGACCTGTTACCGGATTCTCCAAACCCTGGTCGGTCGGAACTGGTTGCGATTGACGCCCAATGGAAACTTTACCTTTTCGGCGGGGATCTTGCCTCTCTTAAAGCCCCTTTCCGACTATCAGCGACTCTTTGAGAGCTTGGGCGCGCCACTCCGCGGGTTGGTGTCGCAGACTGGGTTGACTGCCAAGATTTCGGTGAAAGAGGGTGATTCAGCCTCCACCGTCTATCGTGTGGAGTCACCTCGGCCGTTGGCTCCGAGTTTCAAGCTGGGGGGATCCTTCTCGCTATCTTACGGATCGAGTGGTGCCTGTCTGCTGGCAGGATTGGAAGATGAGGAAATTCAGCGAATCGTCGAAGAGAGTTCTGACGAAGTATGGACTTATCAGCAGCCAGAGGACGTTTGGCAGCGGGTCCAATCGGTGCGTTCGCAAGGCTTTTGCAGTGATCCCGGACTGTACCAGCCATCGGTCTTTGGAATTTCGGCTCCGATCCAGAATCAGAATGACTCCTATTTTGCCGCGCTTTCCTTGATCGGTTGGGAGGCGGATTTTATGGAGGGGAAGCGGGAGGAATTGGAAACCCTCGTCCTCCAATGTGCGCGGGAGTGCTCCGAGGCTCTGGGAAACAAGGCGGTAGCCTAAGCATAACAGATATGAAGAATACCTCATTTTCATTGGAAGGGCGTACGGCCCTCGTAACCGGATCTTCCCGTGGAATCGGCCGGGCGATTGCGATCGGACTGGCCCAGTGTGGTGCCCGATTGGTCCTCCACGGGATCCGCAGGTCGGACAATGTGCAAGGGGTGATCGATGAGATCTCGGCCCTCGGGGGCAAAGCCTCTTTTATTGCGGGAGACTTGAGTGGGGATGGGGCTGGAGCAGCCTTGGCGAAGAGGGTTCTCGAAGAGGTGGGGACGGTTGATGTCGTCGTCTTGAATGCCTCGATCCAGATCAAGAAGGATTGGAAAGAGCACACTGCGGAAGACTCGGCGCTTCAGATGCGGACCAATTTTCAGTCCTCCCTCGAGCTCCTTCAGACCCTTGTTCCCGGTATGGAAGAACGCGGCTGGGGACGGATTCTTGCAGTTGGGAGTGTGCAACAATCGAATCCGCATCCGATGATGTTGCCCTATGCGGCTTCGAAGTGTGCCCAGATGAGTTTGGTGACAAGTTTGGCCAAAGAATTGGCTCCATCCGGCATTACCGTGAACAATTTGGCGCCGGGAGTGATCCTCACGGATCGCAATACGGAAGCGCTCTCAAACGCCGAATACGAGAAGCAGGTTCTGGAAAAGATCCCGGTACGCTTCTTCGGTGAGTCGGAGGACTGTGTCGGCATCGCCCAGCTTCTCTGTTCCGATGCCGGCCGTTACATCACCGGCCAAAATATTTATGCCGACGGAGGGATGTCCCTCTAAGTCTTCTTTAAATCCGAAATTTACGACCCAGGAAAATTATGTCCGTGAATGACTACAAAAAAGAAGTCGAGATGATGAATCTCGAGAAGTTGATCGAAGATCGCGAGTTGGTGACGATTGAGCCATTTCCGATCCCCGCCAAAGAGCTCTTGGCCCGTTTTGAAGACCTCTACACCGGAGCCGTTAACGATGTGCTGCGTGAATTTTGTCTCCTCGACCAGGCCCTGCCGGGTCATATTGTGCCACTCCGTGAATACCGAACCGTCGCGGGGTTGGCCTTCACGGTGAAGAGCGCCCCCAATGTGAAAATCACCGGGGAGATGACCTACCGCACCGAGATGCTTGGGGAGCTGGGCGAGGACGCATTTGTGGTTTGGGATACGACCAAGGATGAAAAAGCGACTCTCTGGGGTGGGGTGATGACCGCCACCGCCAAGGGCTTAAAAGTGAAAGCTGCCTGCATCGATGGAGGGATCCGCGATACGCATCAAATTCTCGAAGCGGACTTTCCGGTCTTTTACAAGTATCGCATTTCCAATGGGAGCCTCGGTCGGTGCTTGATCACCCACTACCAGATTCCGATCAAAATTGGTGATGTCGACGTGCAACCTGGCGACGTGGTTCTCGGGGATATCGACGGCGTTCTCGTGGTTCCCCGCAAAATCGCTTACGACGTCCTATTGCGGGCCGAGGAGATTAAGCGGAACGAGAAGGAGATTTTTGGCTGGGTGGCCGAAGGGCAAAGCATCCAGGAGATTACCGAGAAGGGCGGCTATTTTTAAGCCATGATCCTCGCTGATTTTCTACCCGCTGAACCGGACCGTTCCTGGAAATTAGCCCAGCAGGTTGGGGTGACTCATGCGATTGTTAAAGCGGCCCCGGAGCTAACTGGTCTTCAGGCTCCCGATGACCTCGATGCCCTGCGAACCGTGCAGAAGCGTTTTGCCGACGCAGGTTTTCAGCTTATCGGAATGGAGGGCGACCAGTTTGACATGCAGCGCATCAAGCTGGGCCGGGAGGGACGCGATGAGGACTTGGAGAAATACTGCCAGATGCTGCGGAATATGGGTGAGCTGGGAATTTCTCTGCTTTGCTACAACTTCATGGCGACAATCGGATGGTTTCGGACTCAGGTGAAAGTTCCGGCCCGCGGGGGAGCCTGGACGAACCGCTTCGTTCTGTCTGAAGTGGAACCTGGCGACGTACCCCAAGAAGATCAGGTCACCGAGGAGAAGCTCTGGGAGAATTATCGCTATTTTATTAAGGCAGTGATGCCTACTGCGGAAGCGGCAGGCGTCTCCATGGGCTTGCATCCTGACGATCCTCCCCTGAGTCCACTTCGTGGAGTGGGTAGGATCTTCTCTTCTCCCGATGGATTTGCGAAGGCGATGGAGTTGAGTGACAGTCCCTCGCACGGAATTACCTTTTGTCAGGCCAATTTCGTCGCGATGGGGGCTGACCTTCCCAAGTGTATCGAGCGGTTCGCATCTCGAATCAAGTTCATCCACTTTCGGGATGTGAAGGGTTCGGCTGAAGACTTTGAAGAGACCTTTCACGACAACGGTCCGACCGACATGGCCGAAGTGATTCGCCTTTACGCCGCAGCGGGTCTCGACGCGCCGATCCGGGTCGACCATGTCCCAACCATGGAGGGCGAGGACAACCGCAATCACGGCTACGCGGTGTTGGGGCGATTATTTGCCCTTGGCTATCTGAAGGGAATTCTGGACACCCACCGGATCCCATATCGCTAGAACGCGTCAGCGGGAGAAAAGGCCTCCTCGAACGTCTAAATTCGGCGGAGAGAAGGGATCCTTCGGGGCACTCTTCTGCGCCCGGTTTTTGGGATTCTGGCTGGATCTGGATTTTTATCCCGCATAGCAGCGGGGGAGAGTTGCCTTCCGCCTAGTGGCAGATGATGGATTTTTTGGGGGCTGAGGTTTTTAAAAGACGGCGCGTCGTTTGCGTATTCATGGTCGATCGTTATGTTCGATTTGTATCGAACTATATAGCTTATGACGCAACACCTTCAGTATTCTCTTCTCGATCTAGTTCCTGTGATTCAGGGCGGGTCTGCCTCGGACTCTTTTCGGAATGCTTTGGATTTGGCCCGGCATGCGGAGGCATCGGGATATTCACGGTTCTGGGTGGCCGAGCACCATAACATCCCCGGGGTGGCCTGTGCGGCGACCTCTGTGTTGATGACCTACCTTGCCGGGGGGACGGAGAAGATTCGCATTGGCTCCGGAGGAGTGATGTTGCCGAACCATGCTCCCTTGTTGATCGCCGAACAATTTGGGACGCTCGAATCCCTTTTTCCGGGAAGAATCGATTTGGGCTTGGGGCGCGCACCGGGTGGAGATACTCCGACGATGCGTGCGATGAGACGCAACCGCGATAACGTCGATCATTTTCCCCATTCGGTCCAGGAATTGCAGGGCTACTTGGGAGATCGGGTCGCTGGACAGGAAGTGCATGCGATACCGGGAGAGGGGACAAAGGTGCCTCTCTATTTGCTCGGTTCGAGCACCTACAGCGCGCAACTCGCGGCGAAATTGGGTCTTCCTTTCGCGTTTGCCTCCCATTTCGCGCCGGACCACCTCGGAGAAGCCTTGAGGCTCTATCGGAAATATTTCGAGTCCTCGGATCAGTGCTCTACGCCGTATGTCATGGTGGCCGTCAATATTCTGGCGGCTGACGAACGTGCCGAAGCGGAGCGTTTGGAGCGAGGGCTGCACCAACAGTTTCTGAACATGGTTCGCGGACGACGCCAAGAGATGGCCCCTCCACCGGATCAGCTTGGATGGGCAAAGTGGGAGGAGGCCGAAGTGAGGCGGATGACGCGTTATTCCGCCGTCGGCGTCGCCGACGAAGTTCGCGATCAGCTCGTGTCCATTCTCGAAGATACGCAGGCGGATGAAATTGTCGCCACCGCCCAAGCCTACGATCATGAACGGCGGGTTCGCTCCTTTCAAATCGCGGCAGATGTTTTGGCCGGACTGACGGTTGCCGCATAAAGCATCGGAAGCAAAGAGGGTTGTCTCTCGGCGGGCTCTGTTTAGGTATCGGGGCACCATGCTCAAGTACTCAGTCCTTCTCGCCTGTCTTGCTTCTCTCCTTCATGGGGAGGAGTCTCATTCGGTTGAACCTGCCATTCAAAAAGAGGTTCTCGTGCAATCCTCGGAATCCTGGGATGGGCAATCACTCCCCGCATATCCAACCGAGGAACCGCAGATTAGTGTTGTCCGCTTCATCATTCCGCCGAATTCCCAGTTGCCTATGCACAAGCATCCGGCAATCAATGCCGGTGTGTTGGTCAAAGGGACGCTCACGGTGATCTCGGAGACCGGCGACGAGAAGCTCCTGGAGGAGGGGGACGCGTTGATCGAGCTCGTCAATGCCTGGCACTACGGGCGTAACGACGGAGACGTTCCGGCGGAGATTGTAGTCGTTTATGCCGGGGTGAAAGGTCAGCCTTTGGCGGTTCTGAGGGAGCAGAAGTAGGATCGGGGTTTACGCATTGGCAGAAATGCGAAGCCTTCAACCTCTCTCATAAGCATCCATTGATGCCATGGAGATCGGCTGCGCCCATTCGGGTCATTCATTAAAACCACGAGACCAGATTCGCAGGTTTACGGATGAGGGGCACTGGGGAGAATATACGGGTGTTTTCTATTTTTAGTGCAACTTGTTTAGTGAGAGGGAGATCTGACTATTTTCTCTTGTCCAATTTCTTCATCTGTTTCAGGATCATTATCGTTCACCCCGCTGTAGTTTTCTATGAATATTCGAAGTTACCCGCTCTTTCTTTCATCAGCACTCTTTCTCGCCGTCGGAACCGTTTCTCATGCGGCAGTATTGGTTGGAGAACTGGTGAACGGCTCTCCCTACCGGGAGAATACGGTTTTTGATCTTTCTGAGTATGGAACCTCAGATTGGGCTTATTGGAATACGACCGCCAGTTCGTTAGCGTCCGGATCGCCGACTAATGAAATGAACGGAGGCAGCATGATCGGCGATATTTCGGTCATTGGTTCGGGAAGCCTTCGCGGTTCAAAAGCATCGACAAAGCCCGCTGCCTCTTATTCGTTTACGAATGGAACGAGTCCGGTTTCAGGAACGGTTCAACAACCGAGCGGGCTGTTTAGCAAAAGTCTGACTAGCGATGGTTCGGGAGTCAGTTTAGCGATCATTCTAGTGGAGGTGCGGACCTACGAGATTTATCTCTGGACGGGGGCCTATAATGTTTCTGTGGGTACTTTGAGTGCTAAGTTTAAGGGGAAAGAGAACCCTACTTTCGTGAACTCAGAGATTACCGCTGGGACGGGGACTAAGGCGATTTTTCTTTATCGGTTGACGGTGACTCCCGATCAAGCCGGCGATGAATTGATTGTCGATGTCGTCAATACCGATTCGGGTGGAGGTAACGCGCATATTCTTCTGAGTGGTGCGGCAGTATCAGCCGTTCCCGAACCCAGCTCGGCAGGCCTTTGGATTCTCGGTTTCACTTTGGCCTATTTCGTCTCCGCTCGGAGACGGAGAGGGCCTCGCGCTTAGGTTTGGATCTTTGACGCAGATTTTGTATTCTTCGTGCGGGTTTGAGAGCTTCCAGATTGATTTGAAGGAACGAACCAGCCTACAGTTGCGGGTTTATGGCCCAAAAGACTGTCGTTGAATCGAACAAGACCATCCGCTTCGCTCTCGTGGGCTGCGGATCGATTGCCAAAACCCAGATCAAAGCGTTGCGGGAGCTTTCTCCTCTGGCTGAGTTGGTCTGCATCTGCGACCGGATTCCTGAGCGGGCAGAAGCCTTGGCCCAAGAGTTTGGTTTGGAATCGATTGAGTTTGAGACCGCTTGTGGAGATCCGGAGATTGATGCGATTACCTTTTGCACGCCGTCCGGCGTCCATGCGGGTCAGGCGGTTGAGGCTCTTGAGGCGGGAAAGCACGTGGTCGTGGAGAAGCCGATGGATGTGACGGTGGAGGCTTGTGAAAAGTTGAAAGCTGCGGCGGATCGGTCGGGCAAGCAGTTTGCCGTAATCTCGCAGCATCGCTTCGATCCAGCTTCCAAAACTGTAAGTCAGGCGATCGTCGAGAGGAAATTGGGAGACCTGGTTTTTGCCGAAGCCCGGATCCCGTGGTATCGAACGCAGGAATACTATGACTCCGGCGACTGGCGGGGCACTTGGGAACTCGATGGGGGCGGATGCCTCATGAATCAAGGGATTCACACCGTCGATCTGATGCTTTGGCTCGCCGGACCGGTAAAGCGGGTGTTTGCCCGGATGAAAACCGTAGCTCACGAAAGGATTGAGGTCGAAGACTTGATCACGGTTCAGGTTGAATTTGCGTCTGGGATGATGGGATCCCTCATCGCCTCCACGGCGCTCTACCCAGGTTATCCCATTTCCTTGGGATTGTTTGGCACGACGGGTTCAGCGGTCATTGAAGGGGATGAATTGGAAACCTTGGCCATTCAGGGTGAGGAGACGATCCGCGGAGACGGGGCCAATGCCCATGCGGTTCAAGTCGCAACCGGGGGAACCCGCTCAGCCACGAATGAAGCGGAGAAGCCCAGTGATTCCGTATGGAAATGGGGCGATGCGCACCGGGAGCAGTTTCGGGAGTTCGTCGAGTGTATCCATTCGGGGGCGAAGCCAACTGTGACTGCGGAAGACGGTCTCGCCGCCGTACGATTTATCAAATCCTGTTACGAGTCGGCTCAGAAAGGGGACTGGATCGAGCTAGGAGGCTAGATCCAGAGCTAGGCTTAGCTCGAAGTTTGAATCGGACTCTGCTGGAAAGTTGGTCCGCTGGATTTCCGGGGGTTCTTGAAACTGCGATTCTCCAAGAGGATGGATCTCAGTTTCAGGCTTGGTTGCTTCCTGCTCGGATGCGAAGACCGTTCGTCGAGAGCCGATTTACGGCTCGCTCACCAGGCAGGACACAGCGATAGCCGCGCTCTTGCAGGGCCTGAAGGACTTGGGCGATGGCGTGAACTCGAATCGATTCTGTGAGGGAAGAACCTTCGTGCAAGAGTAGGATCGCTCCTGGCCGCAGTTTGGAAAGGATGCGCGAGGTTACCGATTCGGGAGAACGAGAAAAGCTATCGCCGCTACGAATGGACCAAGACACACAGTGGAGCCCATGTTCACGAAGAGTGCGCCGAAGCCAGAAATTTTTGATGCCTACAGGAGCGCGAAACCAACGAAGGTTCGCTCCCAGGCCTTGGAGAAGTTTGTGGCATTTTTCCACCTCGCTCTGAGTCCGAGACGCTCCTGCAAACCAGAAACTGGCGACTGGATGCGTATAGGTGTGCGTGCCGATTTCGTGACCACGGGCTAGCACTTGCCGGATCAGTTCAGGATGGCTTTCGGCCGGTTCCCCGACCACGAAGAAAGTGGCCTTGGCGTTGTATTTATCGAGTAGGTCCAGGATCTGAGGCGTGTCTTCCGGAGAGGGACCATCGTCGATCGTCAGCCACACTTCGGGTGCGTCGGTGATAAAGCGGGACGTGACATCGCAGAGCCCCTGCAGTCGGGGATGGAGCAGATGGAGGACGACGAACCCACCAGCCCCGAAAAAAAGAAGCCATCCGGTGATGGTGAAAGTCCCCTCTAAAATCAGGCAAATCGCTAAGATCTTGATGGCGAGGGTCTGAATGAGGAGCCAGGGTTTCACAGAATCACCTTTCTCCTGTGTGCCCACCACAAATTGAGAGGAGAAACGACGAGAGCCAGGAATATTCCAGACAATACATCGATCCAGACATGTTGTCGGGTGGTGAGGGTGGAGAGGACAATCGCCACGCACCAGATGATGTTGATTCCTTTTGGAATGGGGCCAGTGCCGGAAATTCGGAGAATTTCGTGGAGCCAGGATGCGGCAAAGACCGCATAGGCCACGTGCAGAGACGGACAAGCATTGCCAGAGTGGTCCTTCGATTTGAGGAATTCGAGCAGCGGATAATGAGTCCAGTCCGCTGGCGTGTTGGGGACTGAGGTCGGGAAAAAATAGAAGAAACTGAGGCCGACGAGGGCCATGACCGTCGCCCCCAGCAGATAATGGCTCATTGCCCGCAGATTGATCATGAAGCCCGCCGGAAGGGAGATATAGATCCAGAGAGAGAAATAGACCAAGGCGCTCCAGTCGAGAATCGGGAGTTTCCCGTCAATCGGCAGTAGAGGGGCCTCCCGGACTGGGTAGGCCGGATGATCCAGGAGATAGAAGTAGGCGACAAAAAAGAGGAAGATCGCGAGAGAAGTTCCTAGCGCCTTCCAGAGCATGAGCCTGGTGAAACGCTGCTTCCATTTGACGGATTCCATAAGGAAAGAAGGGGGGATATCGCGGTGTCAGGCAAGAAGGTTTCCGGCCGTTCGGGAAAGTGGAAGCAAGAACCCGTATCCTCGAGGACATGAGGGCGAGTCAGTTGCAGAGGCGTTTCTTGCCCGGATTTAGTGAGGTCTCGACCATTAGATTGGGAGGCGATTCGGCTACGAGCCTGTTGGAATTTCTTTTCGCACCCGATGAATTCGGGTAAACAGGGGAGGAATGAGTAATATCTACCAAGTCGCGGAACGAGCAGGAGTCTCCCCAAAGACGGCTGCCCGTATTTTGGCCGGACAATCCCTCCGGTCCAAAAGTCGCGACCGGGTGTTGGAAGCTGCCCGAGAACTGGGCTATGTGCGCAACCAGCAGGCAGCGAATTTGCGCAATGGATCTTCCTCAATGATTGGAGTCGTTGTGCCCAATATCGACAATCCTTTTTACGGAGCGGTGATCCAATCTATGCACGATGCCTTCCTTGAGCGCGGTTTTGCGATTCAGGTAGCTTCAAGCTTTGGCGATTCACGAGAAGAGGCCAGGGCTCTGCAAACGCTGCAGTCTTATCGCGTCGATGGGATATTTTTCAGTGCCTCTGAGCATCCGATGAGTTCCGAAAGTCGAAAAATTTGCTCCCAAATGATCCATCAAGGTAAGCCCGTGGTTCTTGGAGGAGTTATTGAGAATTTGGTCGATGGGGCGGAAGTTGTTCAACTTCGCAACGAGGAAGCCGTCCGGAAGGCCATTCGCTATTTAGTCGCTCAGGGGCATCGGAGAATCGGATTCCTTGGGGGGCTCGCTGCGAGTCGTACGGTTCAGGCCCGGTTGGAGGGCTACCGCGAAGGTATGGCCGAGTCAGACTGTCCAATCCAAGAGAGGTTCACGATCTACGCCGAGGGAGGCCCAAAGTCTGTTCTCTCCCAGATGTTGGCCCTGCTAAAGAATGAGTCCACTGACGAGCGGCCCACCGCGTTCTTCGCTGCGAACGACATTATTGCCATCTCCGCTCTCAAAGCCTTTCGAGAGCTCTCCCTAAGAGTCCCGGAGGACATTGCCATCGTCGGGTTTGATGGAATTGATCTGGGCGAACTGGTGACTCCCTCCCTGACCACTCTCCACCAACCAATGGATACGATCGCCCGTGACGTTGCGGAATTGTTTGAATCCCGCGTTCGTGGAGTTCCACTTACCCGAGAGATTTCCCTGATCTACGAGCCCGAATTGATCCTCCGGGGTTCCGCCTGAGGAGGTCGCTCCGTCGAGACGATAAACGATTTTCCCATCCCCCCCCGGAGGATGACGAATGCAGCCCGACCGTGGTGATCGATTACGGGATAACGACCAGGAGCCTGAAGAATGGCACCAGCCAAACCGAACCTTTTCCTGCTCTGTAAGCCGGACCGATTGGAGAGATTTTTCCCAAAGTAGTGAGAGCTTCCAGCTCTCTCTTGCGGATAGGAGAGAAATGGCGACCTATCAAAGTCCAACACCATACCCCAAAATATCGATCTGTCCTCTGCAGAGGTCGCGATGATTTGCATTCTCAAGGAACGGCGAACCGAGAACTGACAAATCGATAACCGAACCACTCGCCTCGTTTTTTATCCGGCTTACAGTAGCCGCTCAGCTTTAGCTGCGCGGTCTTGTGGTTTTGCAATGTTCCTTGAGGAGACGAATGGACCAGATAAGCGATCCAATCTTGAAGAGGAAGATGGCCTTTCCTTTTTGGAGGTTCACATCCTACTGCTTCACCACCAGATCGGTAAACCACAGATGAAATGGGCCGTCCGGGTAGGCTTTGTGTTCGGTGCTCAAGGTGAGGGGTCCGACTTTTTCGTAGTCGCTCCACGTCGCGACGAGGCTCGGTTCTTCGCTACCTCCCTTACGGTAAACCCAGTGGGTAATCCGGTCGTTTGGGTCGTAGTAGACTTCGTAAACATCACCGGGGGTGTAGCCGACACCGTCTGGATAGATGACTTTGATCCCGCCAACCGCCTCAATCCCGGCGGTGAAGTTTTCCGGGTCGATGGTTTTTAAGGTGACGGAGTCGTCCCAGACGACAGCGAAGGGAAAGGCCAGCCAGTAGAGGTCGTTGATGAATTTCCCGTCAACCGCTGGATCGGCGTCTGGTCCCCGAGTGTAGGTGATTGTTTCTCCTCCATCTTCATACTGGACTTGATCGGTTGTGGGCCACCATTTCCAGCTGCGCTCAACTGTACGGCTGGGGAGCTCGACATGAAAGGTGTATTCAATCGACTCGACAGACGGCCATTCTCCGAGGCCGGAGGCAGAGGCGATCTTTTGCATGATGTCCTCCGCGGAATCATTCGCGCGAGAAAACCCAGGAAGAAGGACAAGAATTACGACGAGGAGGCGGAGTTTGAAAATCATCCTACAGGCTTTATTCAGGTAGCTTGGAATGGCAAATGTCCCGGTCAGTTCCTCGATGGTTCTGAGAAATTCGTATATTCGGCCCTCGGCTTGACCGACTTGCAGAAGAACCTACTGGGAATCTAAACGGGGAGGGGGCGGGCCGGCAGTGTTTGGCCTTCGATCCAAACACCAGAGGTCAGGAGGAGAATCGGAGCCTCGGGGATTCCCGTCTCATGGGAAAGGCGGGCGCGGACGAGCAAGTCGATTGCTCCCCGGGCCATTTGAGCCGTATTCTGATAGATCCCTGAAATACTTCCTGAACGGTCGTGAACCCCTAGGGATAAAAAGCCTCTTTCTCGGACCGCTTTGGGGATGAGCTCGAACCAAGGGTCCGAGTCGGCAATGATCACATCTGGGTTGACCTTCTGAAGCCATGAACTGAGTCCGTCGGCCTCTCGCTGAGGGGGTTGCCAGATATGTTCGGCCGGATGATCCCACGCCAGGAAGGCGGCACTATAAGCGCGAAGCATCCGCATCTCAAGGTCACTTCGGAGCAGAAGGCAGGGGCGGCTGAACCCAGATTGCTGGAGTCTCTCTAAAGCCTGAGACATTGCATTGTAGTGGCTGGTTTGGGATCTATGAAAGGCGGGCTCACGGAGAGAACTCCCGACGAATACACTACTGAGATTTTTCCACTCGAGCTGAGGAACTCGAGCTTCGGAGGAAGTGGGCGGGGTAATGATCACTCCTTGAATATTCCGGGCTTCGAGGATTTCCATGATGACTTGAGGGGTCATCTCTGGGTTGAGGACGAAGTGGTCGATTCCTCGCCCGTGTATTTTTGAGCCTTCTTGAAGACCGTCATAGATATCCGCATCAAATCCATGATTCGAATTCACTCCGGCCCACCTCTCTGGCCACCAGAGAGCGGCAAAGGTCTCCTGGTAATGGATGGGGCGCCGACTGGCAAAACGGGTCATGAGTTCACTGACCATCTTGTCCGGAGCGTATCCTAAGTCGCTCGCCGTTTTGAGAATTTTTTCGCGCAGCTCAGCCTTGATGGACGAATCCTTCTTGAAGGCACGAGAGACGGTCATTCGGGACACTCCGACCTCCTCGGCGACTTGACGGAGGGAGGCCGCCTTGCGTGAATTGGATGAGGACTTACCGACCATCTCAGAAAACGCTGTGACAGTAACAGATGTTGGGCAATCCATTTCTCTCAGAAATCGTGAGGTCCGGGGCTTCTTTCGGCGTATCCGGGAGCGGCACCTCGTCCGAGGTGACGATGAGAAGAATCAACGTCGGTGGACTGTCTTAGTTGATCTCACTCTCCCCCAGGTCTCAATAGTTAGGGTTTTACCC
Source organism: Puniceicoccus vermicola (assembly GCF_014230055.1). Lineage (NCBI taxonomy): Bacteria > Pseudomonadati > Verrucomicrobiota > Opitutia > Puniceicoccales > Puniceicoccaceae > Puniceicoccus > Puniceicoccus vermicola. The sequence goes on from NZ_JACHVA010000082.1 coordinate 159,113, forward strand.
TTTTCATCGAACCTGTGACCAACCCAAGGTTTGGTTTAGAGGTTATACGGTGGATTGAGTTGACTCGGATTTCTTTTCCCGCGTCGATTTCAACGTGGTCCCCTCGACCCACGTCCCCGACGTGAGCATGAGCAAAGGTTCCCGGGGTTCCCCTCGCTCGTGTTGAAGCCGTGCGCGTACCAACAGGTCCACGGAGCATTTGGCGATACTCGCGGCGTCCTGGTAGATTCCCGCGACACGGCTCTCTATAGAGCGGACGGAGAGGGCGACAAAGTCCGTCTTTTGATCTTCGTTTGGAAGTAGATCGTGCCAAAGTTCCCAGTCGCCGATGATTACGTCTGGTTTTACCCTATTTAACCATTCAGATAGTTCGGGAATGCAATGGCTTTGCGATTGCCAAATGCGGGCTGGGTCATGGCCCCATGCCAGGAAGGCCGCCCGGTAACCTCTGTTTGTGCGCTTGTCCATGTCGCTATGGATCAGTAAGCAGGGTCGCTCGTATTGTCGTTCATTTAAGGTTTCGAGTACTCTGACCATCATGTTGTAATGACCAGGTTGGGTGCGATGGAAGTTCGGTTTTTGATACGAGTAGCCAATGGTCGCGGCACTCAAATGATCCCATTTCAGTTCGGGAGGTTCCGCGTCGGCCGCGCTGGGAGGAGTGAGGATAACCCCCTGAATATTTCGAGCGGTGAGCATCCGGTCAATGACTCGGGGGGTCATCTCTTGGGTCATGACAATGTGATCAATAGACCGACCATGGAGTTTCGCACCTTCGATCAAGCCGTGATAGAGGTCGTAGTGGTATCCTTCGCCCGTGCCGATTTCAGCCCACCGTTCGGGAGACCAGATTGCGGCGAAGGTTTCCTGATAGGAGATGGACCGACGGCTCGCAAAGCTAGTCATGAGCTCGCTCACCATCCTGTCGGGCTTGTATCCTAGTTTGTGAGCCGCTTCTAAGACTTTCTTGCGCAGTTCTTCGCTGATGGGAGCATCTTTCTGGAAGGCGCGAGAAACCGTCATCCGGGATACGCCTACTAATTCAGCGACTTGGCGTAGTGAGACCGCTGCTTTTTGGGGTGGGTTGGAATCCGAAGGCAAACCGGGCATGAATTACCAATTTGTGTCCGTTGCAGATAGGTGAGGCAATTCCCATTTCGCGCGAAGCTACATCGCAAAGAAAATGAAATGCCTTCGCCGCTTCATTGCGGGAGGCTTCTTCGTAAGGAGCTACGAAGAAACGGGTGACGTTGTGAATCTAAAAAAAGGGGCGGGTCTAGTGGTAGACCCGTCCTAGTGAAAGGTTTCTCGGCCAGGGCGAGACTACCGGCGGCGGCGTAAGATTACGAAGGACGCTGATAAAACACTGAAAAGAAATGCTGCCGAAGCGGGTTCAGGGATAGCGTTGATTTGAACCGCACCCAAGTATGAATATTCGCTCTCGTTATTGGATCCTTTTTGAACGGTAAGGGAAATCGTTCCGCTTGCCGTGGAACGGATTCCAATGGTCGTTACCGTACCCGCAATGTTGTCTCCTGCGTTGAGATAGACGGAATTGCTGTTTTCACCGACAAAGTCGTATTGGGTCTCGCGGTTATCGGTGGCTTTCCGGGACGCATACATGGTGAAAGTATAGGTTTTTGCCGGGTCGAGTCCGGAGAACTCCAAGATGCCTAGGCCGTCGCTGGGAGTGATTCCAGCTTCTGCAGTGGCTGTGTAGAAGCTGTCTTCCGTCGCTGTTGTAGGATAAGGGGTCGGCCCTCCCGTGTTGAAGTTTGAGGAACCGAATCCGTTGATGTTTCTTCCATCGAAAGCATTGGTGATGTCTAGCGAGATGCCGGTTGGCTCGCCTTCCGTATCGACCATATCAGAAAAGAGCCGACCTGTATTCCCCCCGGCAACAATGCCAAGGTGGGCATTGTTCCAAGTCTCCGGCTGTCCGGTCGTTTGTTTGTTCTCATCGCCGAAATCAATGAGGATTGACTGCGCGCAGAGGAGGGTGGGTGCGATCCCTAAGGTGGAGAGCAGAAGGTTGATTGATATTTTCATGATGGATAGGACAAATGGGGTTCAGATTTCTGTTTGGCAGAGGGTTTGAATCGGGGGAGTTCACCGATAACTCGGGAGGTTTAAATACCTTGCGAGAGATTGAAGGTGGAAGGTTTCAAAATCAATATTTGAGTGTATTTTAACAGATTTCCTTGCCGGGAATAATGGCAGTAATTGCTGAAATAGTGTCGATTTTACTACTTTTGAAACCGAGTCCCTGACGCTCACCAGAAAATTAGATAGAGCGCGAGAGTTGCGACAATGACTGCATACCCGCAAATCATGGCTGGTTTTGAACTCTTGAGTTCAATGGCTTCATTTTCCGGCAGCACGACCGGGACTTTCATCGGCTTCCACTTCGTCAGGGCAATACCAGCGAGAATGACGATGAAAAAGCAAAGAGCCATTCGGTCGAGAAAGGCCATTTGGTCAGAATACCACCAGCCGCGTGAGATCAAAAAGGGGCCTCCCACCCACTTGAAGAATCCGTAAGCAAAGACGTTGAGGGCGATGCCGATAGCTCCGAAATAGCGAGGCGTCTTCGGTGAGAAAAAACCGAAAATGAATACGGCCAGGATTCCCGGAGAAATGAATCCTTGGAATTCCTGAATATAGGCGAAGATACTGGAGAACTTGTCGAGTTGGGGAGCGACCAAGGCGGCCATAAGGACAAAGATAACGACGAAGGCACGTCCGACGCGAACCAGTTTGACTGGGTCTTTTTCTCCGCTGAACTTGGAGTACAGGTCCATGGTGGCGATGGTTGATGCGGAGTTCAGCATGGAAGCCAAAGAGCTAATGACTGCGCCGGTCAATGCAGCGAGAACAAACCAGGAAACTAAAGGCATTGGTTTGATTAGGTTTCGGACGAGGACCGGAAAGGCTCGGTCGTAGTCGTATGCTCCCGTCGCACTATCCAGAAGATCGGTGCTAAATAGATTGTAGGCTAGTATTCCTGGTATGACGACAAGGAAAGGGATGAGTAGTTTTAAAAAAGCGGCGAAGACGATGCCTTTTTGGCCTTCGGCTAGCGACTTTGATCCGAGAGTGCGTTGAACGATATATTGGTTCAGACCCCAGTAGAAAAGATTGGGAATCCAAAGGCCAATGAGGAGGGCGGTCCATGGCAGGTCGGAGTCTGTTTTTGGACGGATCATGTGAGCCTTTCCGCCGATCCCGTTCTCGCCTTCTCTGGCAACTGCTTCGCCTTCGACACCGTCGTTCAAGAGCATGAACCGTTCCCAGGCATTCGCATCCTGCAGATCTTCAACGGTTGCGTTTGAATTATGGACCTTAGTCAGAATTAGTTCATCGGCCGGCTTTTGGGCGAGGACCGAGAAAGCTAAGATCATAACGATGAGTCCACCTAGGATGAGCGCAGACCCCCAAACCAAATCGGTCCATGCGCAGGCTTTCAATCCTCCAACGAAGACATAGAGTGCGGCAAAAAGAGCGATCATCCAACAGACCGCGGTCAAGTTGTTGAGAATGGGAACGGTATTGTAATACTCCGATACAAACTTTGCTCCAGAGAAGATGACGGATGATGTTGTCACGAAAACCATTGTGACGATGGCAGGGATCGCCATGGCCATCCGAGCGACACCATCAAAACGGTATTCGAGAAATTCTGGGATCGTGTATAGACCGGCCTTCAAAAATTTAGGAAGGAACCAGAAGCCCACGATGACTAGGGTGATCGCCGCTATCCATTCGTAGGATGCGATGGACATGCCGAGCCAGTTTGCCGCAGATCCGGACATACCGACAAACTGTTCCGTTGAGATATTCGCGGCGATCAGGGAGAATCCTACTAGCCACCAAGTCAGGCCTCGCCCTGCGAGAAAGTAGTCGGAAGCTCCTTTTTCCTCGTAATTTCCGCTCCCGCGACTTTTCCAGATTCCGAGGGTGATGACACCGACAACGGCGAGGATGAATAATGAGACTTCGATGATATTCATGGGGTCGTCTTCGAGGGTTAAATGGTCGAGGGGCTCAAGCGCGGGCGATGAAGCGCGCGAAGACATAATCGAGGCTTTCAGGTATTTGGATCCGAAGAAAATCCGACTCTGATTCCACTGCTCCATTGGGGCTTAGGATTTCCCAGTCTACCTTTTCAAGTTCGAGACCGCTGGGGAGTTCGATCCGGGCATGGTTACTGGGATTCCGCTCGCGGAAGATCAGGATGAATCCACGATCTTTCTTTACGGCAATAGACATGAATCCTGTGTAAGCAATCCCGTCTGGTTCCTTCCCGATCGGAAGGATTGTTCCGCTGAATAGTTCTTGGCGATGATCTTTCCATTTTTGAACTAGAGGCGCCAAGTCCTTTTGATAGTCATTTGGGAGATTCGAGCATTCGAACCAACCAAGAGGGTTCGCGAACATGACCGTTGCGAATAGGGTATCGGATTTGTAGTGGGCCGGAGCGAGCGGGTCCTGACTGTATTTCGCGGTGTTGCGCTCCTTGTTCAAGAATTCCATTCGCAATCGTTTCGAATCGATCCATCGGGAAAGTTGCCACAGATTGCGAAGGGTGTGATGCGGCCAATATGACCTCCAGTCTGAGTAGCGATTCTCGACAAAGAGAGGCCCTACGGAAATTTCACCTAAGTACCCCGGCCGTTTGCCGGCGGTGATATCGAGATCGAAGAGGACTTCTCCCCGGCTTTCGGTGAGAACCCGGTTGAAGAATGCGCGTAAGTTATTACGTCCGTCATCCGTGTTCACATTGAGACTATCCACTTTGAAAAACCGGATCCCGTAGGTGCGATGAAGCTCCAGGACTTTCTCGGCATCTTTTTTCCAGTTCTCTAGACTATTCCACGAGTCGGGTGCATACCACAGGCCGATTTCGATGTCCTGGTTTTTTGCATGCGCAAGAATCGGGTGTAATCCGTTGGGGAAGCGATTAGGATCAACCTCCCAGAATCTAGGGTTTGTCTGCCAGAAATTCTCCCAGACTCCTCCATTGTCTTCGGCATTCGTCGAATTGGCGCTGGTCCCTTGCTGCCACCCGTCATCGAGTTGAACAACCTCGACTCCGATTTGGGCGGCAGCATCAATTTCGGCAAGAATGAACTCTTCTCTCATCCGGGAATCCTGGGAGCGATCGCCCCAAGTGTTGCTGAGAAAGCGGGGAAGTCTTTGGATCTCGTTGTCAGGGCGTTGCTCTCTTTGCCAGTTCTGAAGAGCTTGGGTCCGGCCTAATTCGCCTCCCTCGTATTGGAGAACGGTCCAGGTGCCCTCCGATTCTTTTTCATACAAGCGGACCGAAACGCCTGCTTCGCGGTGAAACGTCACTCTGAAGTCTGAATTTGCCGGGACTTTTCGTGCTGAAGGCAAAGGGGCGCGCTTGATAAAAATGTAGCCCGACTGATGGATCGTGTCTTCGATCTGGAAGAGGTTTCCATCCAAAGCCAAGTCATCCTCGTTGGGGTGCAAAAGCCAGACCCGCTCCTGAACGAGCTCGTCGCTATGGTCGGTTGCATCATTCAGATAGACCTGAGTGAGTTTGAGGTGAGGGGAGGCGATTTCCAAAATTCTTGAAGGTCGACCTGAATGGCTTGATTGTCCCTGCTCGATCTTAGAGGATTGAGTTTCGATACCGCTGGGGAAAACTTCTTCGTGGGGCATTCGTAAAAAGGTTGGAGAGGGAGAGGGGTGGTTGCTGTTGGATTCGGTAGGCGCAAAACGGTGATTATAGGCATTATCGCTCCCGCAGACAATGGTGAAAACAGTATAGAATGTGTCGATATTGCCCAAATTTTCTTGCTCGAATAGCAGGAACCGGAGATGGTCTTCTGTGTGACGGCGCCTGTTGTGCATGTAGGGATTACTATTGACGTGTCGAGTGGGGAAGGCCGGGAAATGCTTCGCGGCGCTGCCGATTTTGCTCGGCAGCGAGCGAGTTGGGAAATCGTTCTTCCTTGTTTTGAGTCAGCTGTCGGAGCCATCAACGTCCCGTATTGGTGCGACGGCCTTTTAACGAGGCCTTTGAAGCCAGTGGATCGGGAGGCCTCTTTGAGATTTAAAGGACCTAAGTTTGGTCTGGTTTCAGCGGGAATGGTAGAAAACGGGATTCCATTTCTGACGAGTGATGGCGTCTCATTCGCGCTTCAGGCCTTCGAGCATCTGCGCGGTTTGGGCCTCAAGCGCATGGGGTATGTGGGATTCGGCGGGGTGCTCTATTCCCAATTGCGCCAAGAAACGTTTTTGCGAACTGCGGCTGAAGCGGGCCGCGAGGTTGATGTTTTCAACATTGGAAGTCCAAGTGATCGAAGAGAACTCATCCTGTGGCTGAAGAATTGGTCGGCTCCGTTTGGTCTTTTCGCGGCAAATGACTTACTTGCGAGGGAAGTCATCAACTGTGCGCACGAAGCCGGGATTCGGATCCCTGGTGAGATGTGTATCGTGGGAGCGGGTAATGATGACTCCATTTGTACAATGGTTCAACCCACACTCACTTCAGTCGATCCCGGCTCCTATCAAATAGGATTTGAAGGGGCGCGCCGTCTTGACGATCTGATGTCCGGTAGGCCAGTTAGCCCGTCTGGTTATGTTTCTTCCTTAGGTGTCGTGGCGAGGGAGTCCACTGATATTCGCCTTCAGGATCCATTGATCGCACGAATCCTCAGTGTGATCCGCTCAGATGCCCCACGCGGCCTGAATGTGGTGGATCTTCTCGGGCAATTTCCGATTTCCCAGAGTTCATTGAATCGCCGTTTTCGGGAAGCAACTGGGCGGAGTCCCTATGAGGAAATTCAAAGAGTCCGTGTGGAGCGTGCCAAGTATTTACTTCGCCATTCGGATTTAAGTAATGAATTGATCGGGGAGGAATGCGGCTTTCCCACCACCAAAGCGTTTTACTCGGCCTTTCGCTCTTCAACGAATCTCACTCCCCGAGCCTATCGTTTCCAGACCGGACCGAGGACTTGATCCCCCCCGACCTTCCGTGAGTCGATCGCTTGGGATTCGGGCGTATCCACGACAATCTCGGCGGCTTCATTTACCGTACTCGGGTCTGGGTCTTTGAACGAAGAACCGGCTTCAGGTGCAGCACTGCCCGAGGTCATTCGGCCGTTGTAGGCCAGTGAAATTGCCGAGGCACTCGCGGTCAGGGCGAGTCCAATAATTAGTGCGAAGAGGGTTCGGAATGGTCTGCGCGTGATTGGGAATGAAGAAAGAAAGCCTGCCGTCCGAGAACGGCAGGCATCTTGAACCAATTAGCCAAGGGGGCCCAAAAAATTAGGTTCGGCGGCGGCGCATCACTACAGCGCTCAACATGGCGAGACCGGAAAGTAGAGCGAAGGTTCCCGGTTCGGGGATCGCTGTGCTGGTCAGGGTGAAGTTATCGAAGTATCCATTCTGGCCGCCCGAGACAATATTGGCCGTAAATCCTACTGCAACTATCTCTGACAGGAGATCGGCGGATTCGGAGGAGGAATAGGTATAAGTCGAGCCGTACTGCACATTATCCACCCACAGTTCCAGGGAAAACTGGTCACCAAGAGTTCCAGCATCGGTGTCAAAAGTATTGAGGATGAGCTTAAAGTTGCGGCTCGTCGTGATATCAAAGTTTGAATCAATGGCTGTTGCACTGGATCCATCGGCAAAGAGGGATAGGTCACCCGTGTCTGTCTCGCCGGTTCGTAGGTAGGTCCAAGGGGTGCTTGGACTTTGACTACTAAAAGGTTGGAATTTGGAGCCAACCGTGCTGAAAAATCCGAAGCCGAGAAATTGTGAAGTTGTTCCAGACGCTAATGTGTCTGAATACATATCAATGGAGAGTTCATAGCTATTTCCGGCGCCTAGACTGGTCGACAAGTAGCTGGTAGAGTTGGCGGCGTTGGTACCACCACTACGGGTTCTGACTCGGTTTCCGCCGTTAATTACGTAGCTAGGGGTAGACCAAGTTCCCGTACCGACGTCTGGTGTTGTGCCATTGATGTCATCCCCGAAACTTCCAGAGAATGCGTCACTGAAGATTGTTGTCGTCTGGCCGGAAGCGGCCAGTGCCGCCAGTAAACCAGTGGCGATGAGGAGGGTCCGTATCATAGGATGGCAGGGATGAGGTGATGTTGAATTCATGATTTGTTTGGGTTGTGTGAAACAGTTAACTCGATCTCTCGAGGATGTGTCTCAGAATATTGCAGTCGTCCCATCCGTTTTAAATCCCCTTAGTCCTGTTACAGTCACACCTCCTATTGCCAGTGGTGTAGAGCCATACATTTGGAGTCGTCCGAATCTATTCCATGAGGCAGCGCTCGACTCTTTGAACGGCACTATCCATTCAACGCAAAAAGAAAGGCACGCCGTTCGTAAACGACAGACCTCTATGCCTCAGAAGAATAGATCTACTGAGTTTTGAACCCTTTCAGTCAGTAGGGTTAGTTTGCTGCTAGAATCGGACTTACTTCTGAACGATTTTCCAGAGCTTATGATTGCCGGCAACTTCGTCTTTCGACATGCTGACTACACTTCCATCGAAGAACGCGATGTTTGCCATTCCGTTGTGCCGGTATGATATGGCGTGCGCCACGTACTGGTCGTCTTTAGAACTGCGGGCTGCGTACATGAGTATTTGCCAGTCAACGGCATCGGCAAAAGCCATCGTGGTGGACGGATTGGCGACCTCGACAACTCGCGCCGTACGTTTACCGGGCTCGCTCCATCCTCCTGGGACATCGGTGATGTTGAGACCGTAGCTAAACCCCGACATCCCCCCAGGCTTGAATTCCTTGTTGTTTAAGTTGGTAGGGCACTTCAAAGGAGGCTGGTCTCCCATGTATTCGAGGACTTCGGGATTCTCGTACCAGTTGACCCGATCAATCTTCCCACCGCTGCTGAGGGTGTTGGTAATGCTGGGGATAAAGTAACCGTGGTCGGAGGCATACAGAGAATTGGCCGCTTGGAGTTGCCGTAGGTTGCTCTGGCATTTGCTGGAATTGCCTTTTTGGCGAATATGGCCAACAGCAGGGACGATGATCGCCGCCAATATTCCGATGACTGCGATTACACAAAGAAGCTCTATGAGTGTAAACGCACTGCGAAACTTTCGACGAAGCGGGATTGATGGATGGATGGGAGAGGGCATTTTTTCGATTCTTTTCGAGTGGGATTCTCTTTCATTGCAGGGCAATTGTCTGAGAATTAATTTTTTGATACGTTGAGGAACGATGTTGTTACCGCAACAGGAGAGTTCTCAGCCTCACTGCTGAGGGAGTTTTCTGAATCAGACAGATCGATCCCGCGCAGAATTCTCCGGGCATTTGTGTCTCGGGCCTTTAGGTTTTTGATTCTATTGCTCCTCTGCTGGTTGCTCCGCAGGAACAAATTCCTTGTAACGACGGATTTCGATGGGGTTTACGGGGTCATCGCTGTTGAACATGAAGATGTTGACGCGATTGTCGGTTTTATGACCCCACAGGGAACTGTAGGCCAGCTTCCATTCATCGCCTTCGGAGCGGGCGAATTTAACCTCAATGGTGGTTGTTTGCTGAGCCGGAAGCTCAACGATGACCGAGTCCTGCTTGGCGAGAGTGAACATCTCGTCGTCGATTTTACCAGTGATGCTAAAGTCGCTGAAATTGAAGATCTGGTAGCTTCCACGAGGGAATTGTTTGCGGTTTCGCGGGATTGGATAAACCCGATAGAATTCTCGCTGAGAGTTGGTTTTTTTCTGAAATACGAGCAGCACCTCATTAAGATTCTTGGGGAGACGCGTTTGGGCGACCGGGGTTCGGACCATCTCTCCGGTTTGTGGGTGGGCGGTCTCGCGGAAGAAGACGAGATTTGCCGGGCCTTTGTAGTTCACGGGAATGGACAGTCCGCGGTTGTAGACGGTTGCGGTTTGCACTTCACTATCAGATTCAAACTTGAGATCACGGATCACCGAAGGAGCCCAGTTTAAGGTGGTGAATTTAACCTCAACGAGGTTCTCCTCCCCAATTTGGCCTGGGAGGGAGGGGGCAATCCATGCCGACAAGAGAAGGATCGAGAAGGAGGCCGGTTTTAGAAGCTTCATGGGATTGAAAGTTAGACTTCGTCGGGGCTCAGCCAACGGAGGCTGACGATTTTGAACTGACGCCCGAAGGTTCCCGGCGGGTCGTTGCGATCGATGCTGGAATTGGGGTCTCCTTCGACCGGTTCGGACATGCGCTGAACAATGGCCTCACAATAGGCAGTAGACTGCACATCGTTACTCACTTCGCTGCGGGAGTCGCCATAGGCGCGTACGACAAAAGTATCGGAGCGTGTGGTCAGTATGGGGCCAAGGGCTTGAAGAAGGTCTCCTTGCAACAGGTGCCCCGGTGTGCCGGAAGCCTGCTGGCCAGAGGTTGTTGTGAGGAACGGTGTGCTGCCGTGAGTGACTCCGACGGAATCGGTCAGATTCGGGTCAATGTTGCTGTTGATGTTCGTGGAGGTCGTATCAATGGCCTGTTGAAGAATTCCGCTGAGTCGCTCATCCTCGGTCGTGTCAGGTAGGTCAATCAGGCTTCGATTTACGAAATCCGCGAGCGTCCCGAAGGGGCTGCCCCGCGCTTTGAGAATCCGGACGATTTCGGTGGCGAGGTCGGTAATCTGGGTCGTCGTCAATTCCTGATATCCACGCCAGAAATTGTCGAAGCCGGAATTGTCGATAGTCTTGTAGGCAAGGCCGTATGGGTTGCTCAATCGAGTGAAAAAGAGGTTTCCGGTGGTGACGGTGGTGGTATTCGTGGTTGGTTCGTGGACCGGTAGCGCCAAGTTATCCATCGAGCTGAGAACGGAGATCCATGCCTCAACGGATGTGGAGTTTACATTGAACGGACCATTGACGGTCATGTAAGAGGCGAGAGCATGGAAGTCGTCGATATCCGTTTTCGCATCGTCGAAGACGCCGATGGCGGTCAGGTCAGAGGCATTTTCACTGAAAGCGTATCGTTTGTTCCGATATTTCTTGTTAGCTATGAGGTTTTCGATTTGTCCATTGCTCAAGTTCGGATCGATGGACGAGAAGAAGTAGCTGTCCCAGACTTGCTCATTGATCAGGTAGGGGAGGTCGTAAATATCCAAGTCGGAGAGCCCCCCAAAACCAATGCTTTCGGTGTCGTTTGCCTTAATTCGTGGGTTTGCGTAAGAGTTTCCAATGATGAAGCTTGGTTGGTGATTGTAGCGCGAGAGGTTAGCGTGTTGGAGAGCGCCCAAGGAAAGCAAGGGTTCCCGGGGGATATCGAAGAGAACAACGTGTCCCTGCCCTTCGGTCCTGATCGTATTGCCCCACCTTCCTGAGTAACGGGTGTTGTTAAAGGTTTCCGGTTCAAGTGGCGAAGAGAGAAGTCCCTGTTCCCCCTGATAGGAGAAGCCACTCATTAGTATGTTGCCATTTCCGCTCCGAAAGCCGTCCCAATCCGGGTTGCCTTGCAAGGTTCTCAGGTTGCTGTCGATTCCGTTGCGCAAGCCGTAGTCGCTTTTCGAGGTTTGCATGTTGAAGGCCCAGCTGGCGAGCTCTCGTCCGGTTGCCAGATCCTGTGCGGTGTTGGGGGCCGGAGGGTTATTTGAATCAATTAACTTGGGCCCGAGTGACGAGTCCTGCCATAGACGTTTAATTCGCTGAATGCTGTGTGCCTCCGCTCGGCTAGGGCCTCCACGCAACCACACAAAGGCGTCTTCACCGATGTCTATTTCCCTGATTTGAATCACAGAGGTTGGATCCGCATAAATGATGTTCCCACTTTTGTCTCGGACGGTAAAGAAGAGGGATCCGTTCTGCGTGTAAGTGTTACGGAGAATGTAGTCCTCGTTAACTCCGTTGCTTGTGTTTTTTAGTAGTTTGCGATGAAGGGGAGCAAACAATCGAGTTTCTCCGGGTTGGAAATCGATGTATTCCCCGCTCGGCGTTTCGACTAGGAAATTGAGATAGTTACTTCCATAGGTCAGAACATTTTGGTCATCAAAATCAAATGTATAGCTGGTGCCGTCTACAACCAATTCGAAAGAAGGATTGAGCTCGAAGTGAATCTGGTAGGCGGCGTCATTGATGGCCACATTATAAGGATTATAAATCCCGAACATCGGTCGGACCTGTATTTCTATTTTATACTGTCCAGCACCGCCATGCAGCTCGGTCTTGATCCCAAAATCAAGTTGGAGGCGAGACATGACTGGAGTCACTGGATTGTTTCGATGGTAAGTGTCGGTGTATTTATAATGCCAAAAATCATTGATGGTTCCGTGCTTATACGGGACATAGTCTGTCCTCATTGCGGTGTTCAAGGCTGGATTGGGAACTTGTAGATCGATATTCGCTGTGTTTCCTACCTGACGATACAAGCTATAATAGTTTTTTAGAATGGTCCAGTTCGGGCCTGTGCGACCCGTTGAGGGTTCGATGAGGTCGAGAAAATATCGGTCGGCCCCGGCTGGATTTGCACCGAATTCCATGTTGAAGACGCCGTCGTCTGCGAAGGCGAAGGTCAGATCTTTTTTGAATCCGCCGTTGCGAGAATCAGTCAGAAGTCCTTCGGAGTAGGCGGTGAGGTCATGTCGGTAGTTTCTAGCGATGCTTGAATCGTCTGCCAAAAGCGATAGCTCATTCAGAGAAAGCGCACGGCCAGTTCGAGAATCCTCCTCGATGTCGAGGGAGGAAAATCGTGTATCTATTTGGTTAATGCCAAACTGATAGGCTAGAGTGGTTGGGGAACCTGTGCGGCTGCTGCTCGGAGTGTTGTCTTCAGACTCGATGTTGAACTTGGCTTTGAGGCCTTCGTCGCCGACCCAGTAGGCGATCTTTCCCGTTGGGACACCATTGGCGTCATTGAGTTCGACGGTTGAGACCTTTACGCGATCGGAGGGGTCATTCACACTCTGATCGATGAGCCAGACGGTGTTGTAGGGCGGCGCGGGATCGGGAAGTGCTACGGATGGGGTTTGGTAATTCGGGTCGTCGGGAGAGAGGGCTTCGTTGCCACTGACGATCCAAGCCGGTGATTGCGAGGTGTCGTTCGAATTCCAGACTCCTGTCCAAAACGGATTTGCTGAATTGACCGGAGAAATGTCGGCTCGAGCGGTGGCCCTTTGATCTTCGCCAGCATACTTCTGTAGGTTGCCTACGGCAAGAATTAAGCTGAGTTGGGCGTTCTGGCGTGCTTCGAGGGTTTTCCTCACTGAAGCTGAATGTTGGGTCTCCACCGAAATGAAGGCCGTTAAACTGATCAAGATCAGGAGAATGAATCCCATCAAACTTAGGGAAACGATCATCGCGAAGCCATCGCGATTTATGGGAAATTCTGGATTGAGCGGTGAAGGATGTCGCATGTTTTCGGGGTGAGGGAGCGAGCGGACAGGTTTCGGATTTTTTGGGTGGGTTTCAATTTGGCCGAACCTCGAAAGGAGGAGTGATGGGAGGTGCGCGGCCTAATTTGAATTTCTTTGAGAATGGAGTAGAAAAGCAATGGTGGAAAATCCTTCTCCGGTGTTACTGTAACAAGTCGGATGGATGGTGATTTCATTTGAAGTGTAGACCGGATTGCGCTTCGAGGTGATCCTTTCAAAAGGAATCTCGGCCCGTTGCTTGTAATACCGAATTCAGGGAATATCTTGTCCCCTGCGCGATCTGCGGATAGCCCGTGACGGCGTGGGGGGATGGCTCTCGCTCGAGCTCCCGATGCCAGAGCGAGGATAGCTTAGAAGGTCGGTATCTAACGGGCAGTTGCAAGAAGCTCAGACACCGTCACGAAGCGGTAGCCTCGTTCCCGAAGAATTTCGATTATGGTGGGTAAGGCTTCGAGGCTCTTGGGGGACCAATCGTGCATGAGAATGATGCTGCCGGCCTGGGTTTTCTCAGTGGTAGCGCGCTCAATGATGAGATCGACCGTGGTATCTTTGTGCCAGTCGGTGACTCCCACGGAGCAATCGATCGGCTGGAGTTCGGTTGCTTGCAGAATCTCCATCAACTTCGGGGTGTAGAGGATGTAGGGGGCTCGGAAGAGAGTCGGTTTCTTGCCGGTGGTCTTTTGAATGATTTCCTGGGTCTCGATTACTTGTTTATACGCTTCGACGTCGCTGATTTGATTGAAACGGGGATGGCTATAGGAGTGGTTTCCCACTTCATGTCCTTCTTCGACAATGCGCCGGGCAATCTCGGGGCGTTGGGCGACGCTTTTCCCTTTCCAGAAAAAAGTAGCTTTGATGTTTTCCTTGGCGAAGAGGTCGAGATATTTCGGACTCAGGTCGTTCGGTCCATCGTCGAAGGTCAAAGCAATTAGAGGTTGGTCGGTTTCGACGGATTTGATCCGTCGAATGGTGACCTCATCAACGGTTGGCACTTCGAGTGATGAAGGCTCCTCCGGGAGATCGGTCGGCATCACCTTAAGATCGTCGACCCGCACACTGCCGGCTGAGGATACGCTTACCGCTAGGTTGGTCTTCGCCGCATTCTCAGGGAGTACGACAGTCTTGCTGAAGCTGCTTTTTTTATCAGGTGTGTCCAAGAGGGCGAGGTCAATCCAAGCGATCGTTTTCGAATCGGAGTCAAAACACTGAAGAGAAACCTTGGTTGGGCTTTCCGTAGTCGAGAGTGCGTAGCCGGAGACCGTGACTTCACCGCGATAGGAAAAGGGCATCGATACACTTCCTTTGACCGGATCACCCTCTGCAATGATTTTTACTCCTTGGCCAGAATTCAGGCCGACCGGGTCGGTTTCGACCTTGATGGAGCCGGAGCCCGTCCACTTATACCAGCCTTTGCTTCCCTCATCGCATGATCCGTATCGAAGAATATTGGAGTCGCTCTCTGCCAATAAGCTCTGGACGCATGCCAAGAGGACGAGAATGGAAACGATCTGATTCAGTTTTCTGAGCATGAGATTTATTCTGTTTGGGATTGTTCTGGAAAATGAAAATTTAGTTCTGATTCACCGAATTCAGAGGAAGGTAAAAGACCCCGTTGCCCGGAGTGCCGACGACAAGACGGTCTCCAGCAAAGGCCATCTTGAGCCGCTGCCGCTGGGGCAGGTGATCATCGACAGGGTGCCAGTTTTGACCTCCATTTCCAGTGATGAGAATTCCGCCGACTTCGTCGAGCGCGACCGCGATCCGCTGAGAGTCGTTTTGGTCGACCGAGACAGAGTGAATTCCTTGGTCCAGGATCTTGGTCCAAGTTTTCCCGTTGTCGCGGCTCTGGTGTAGACCTCCGTTTTCTTCGGAAAGTAAATACACGCCCTCTTGGTCGGGGACACTCAGAACCTGCATGAATTTGCTGCCAGAGAGTCTAGCCGAAGATCGTTCCCATGTATCTTCGTCTGAGTTCCGGTAGTACACCGCATTGTTTTTGATCGCGACCATCGATCCATTCGGGCTCCGGGACAGCTGAAAGCCAGAGTCCCAGATAGAGCTTTGGAAAAACGAATCTCCGTTAGGCAAGCCGTCGCTGTCCCACGACCAGCTTTTGCCCATGTCCGTGCTGCGCCAGACTCCTCCTTTTCCTGATTCTATTGGGCCGCTTACTCCTATGTATACTTCTCGGGGATTCCCAGAGTCGACTGCGAGAGAGTTCACCCGCCATTTCTTCTCCTCTTTAGGAATATTCGTCATCGGCGATTTGTGAAACTTCTTTCCGCCGTCTAGGCTTACGTAGATAGTATCAGCGTACCAACCATGATAACGGGGAGCGAGAATGTAGACGGTCTCCGGCGCCGAGGGTGCAACTGCGATCGCCTTGCAGTTATCGGAGGTGCCCTCCGCGTGGGAGAACGAGGTGGCGGCATCGATAGAGCGGAAGTAGCCGTTATCGGCCATACCCATGTGGACAATATTGGGGTTCTGGGGCGCCTGAGCAACCGTGTGAATGACGGTGTTCTCGATCCCGTCGATCGTCAGGATCCAGGTCTTGCCAGCGTCCCATGACTGGTAAATGGCATAGTAGTCGCTAAAATACCAATGATCGGGGTCCAGAGGATCGACGACGATGGACGCAGTTGCCCTGCCAAATTTATCCCAATGGTTTGGTTTGGTTCGTGCGAACCAATCTCCCTGAATTCGTTTCGATTCGACTTCTCTCCAAGGTGAATCGATCGGTTTTTTAATGAAGAAACTTCCGCTGCCATTTCCGACCAAAAGGAAATCCGGACCCGCTCCGATGGTTCTGTAGCTGAGGCCGGAGGTGGGGGATTGTTTCTTTTCGGCTGTTGGAAGTCCCTCGGAGGCATCTTTCCACGTTTTTCCGTAGTCAGAGCTGGAGGCGATTCGAATCCCGTTGAAGATTCCGAACCAGACTTGAGGGTCTACGGGGCTTTGAACGATTTCGATAGGGGAATCGTCCGAAAGTTTCTCCCAGTTCATTCCGGCGTCTTCGGAACGGTAAAGACCTCCGTCCAGTTTGCTGTATTGGCGTTTCCCTTTCCAGCTTGTTATGTTCGACATTTTGCTGGCTGCGGCGCAGAGGAAAAGTCGATTGGGATTGCTGCGGTCGATCTTAAGGTCGTTCACGTAGACTTTGTCGAGCCCGAGCCCAATCCAGTTATCGCCAGCATCGGGACTCACAAAAATCCCGTCCCAGCCGGGCGCTGCATAGATCAAATTCTCATCGGCGGGTGATCGCTGGAGGATCCGGCCTGTGCTTCGATTGGGACCGTTACCGAAAACTTGAGTGTCGAGGACCTTTTCCCAAGTCCCACCGCCATCGGTGCTCTTGAAGATTCCTTGTTGTGGCATCCATTGATCGCCTACGGCGGCGATCAGGAAATCTGGATTCTCTGGGTCCACTAGCAGATCACGGACACAGTCAAGACTCTGAGGATGGTAGTTGATGTGGATCATATACCAATTGCGTCCCCCATCATCGGAGCGAAAGATTCCACCGACATCACTGTGCGCGTAGAGCCGATCGGGATCGACCCGATTCGGGATGACATTCAGTAGGTAGCCGCCTCCACCAATCTTGCTCGAACGCCAATGCCCATACTCAGCCAGGTTTTCGGTCGGGTTGAAAATAATACCAACATCGCTGTGATGAACCGCATCGCTCTGCTCAGTTGAGGACGAGTCTTTGGGCAGCTCTCCGGGCGGGCCGAAAAGGCAAGCGGGCGCGGTTGCCAAAATCGAGACGAATGGAATGAGCAGAAAACGTAGCATAGATTTGTGTCAGATTTGCGGCGGTTCAATCCGCGAGCCCGAGGTGGGCTTGATCTACTAAGATGTGAGCAAAAAGCTAGCGTCTTCCACCTGGATCGGAAAACCTTTCTTTAAATGTTACAGTCACATCAAGGCAAGTGCTGCGAATTGGTGACGATTTTCTCGAAAGGCCAGTCCTGCTCTTCGGCGGTTAGCTGCATCAAGTTCCATTGCTCAGAGAAATTGGCGGATTCACCAGGTGCGAGCGTGAACTCCGGGGAATGCAATTCGAGTTCCATCAAATGGCCGCGAGAATCCTGCGTGTAGCGTTGATAGATTTCGAGTGGGGAATGCTCTGCGGGAACTTCGCCGGGCAGGACTTCGTCGCTGACTTTTTTGATGAAGA
This sequence comes from Puniceicoccus vermicola, assembly GCF_014230055.1. Lineage (NCBI taxonomy): Bacteria > Pseudomonadati > Verrucomicrobiota > Opitutia > Puniceicoccales > Puniceicoccaceae > Puniceicoccus > Puniceicoccus vermicola. The sequence goes on from NZ_JACHVA010000082.1 coordinate 176,661, forward strand.
GATTGTCTTTGTAGACCGCGATGATGGCTCGGTACTCGGAGAAGGACAGTTTTCCAAAAAAACTATAGTCTTCCAGATCGCTCACAGAGGGACGGCCAAAAGAAACTACACCGTTATGGATCTCATAGTACAGGGGTCGTTCAGTATGTGGTCTCCAAGCACTAAAGGCGAAGCTTAGGTTGCCTTTCTCGGGAATCGAGAAACCTGACTGGCCTTCGGGGTGAAATCGGGTATTCGACCAAATATTCCAAGTTACGGGACGAGTGCGCTCGTTGGTCACTGATACGGTGATGTTCAGTTGGCCGGGAGCTCCGAACTCGAAAATCTTCGTCATCCGCATCCCGTTCAGCGGGCTGATATTCCCCTGTAGCACTAGGCGGTTTGCGGAGTGTTCCATCACTTCGCAACGGTCATAGAGCAGGTAGGGGTCCGGATGAAAGGACTTATCCGGGGGAGACAGATCGCCATCTGTATCCTCCCACCATTTTGAAGCAGGTCCGATCCATACAATATGTCCTTGATATTCAGTCAGGTCGGGAGCGTTTTCTGCTTTGGGGATCTCATCGTCTGTTAATGACCAATCGGCCGGATCCGAATGGAGCACGTTCTCTCCGTCTGCACGTCGAAACAGCATGATGCGTCCGCCGAGGTCCACTTTGATGCCAATCACTAGCTCCTCATTCTTCAGCAAGAGTAGGTCGCTTTCGGCTGCATCGCCATAGGGCAAGCAACAGAGCAGGAAGGAGAGGTAGAGAAAATAGAGGGCTCGATGCATCGGAGAAGGAGTAGTTCTGAACGTATCCTTTTGATGTTTACAGGAGGGAGAAAAATTAACCTAGGTGTGTGATGGGTTCTCTTCCAGAGAGAAAACTCTTCTTCGGTTGTTACTGTCACGCAAGGAGATCAGTGGAGAGCTGATTGCAGCTCGGTAGTGGAAGCCCTGGGCTGGCTCCTCGTAGAGGTTTGATAGGCATCCTTTCGAGGTGACAGTTACATGGACCGACTAGTTTCACGGGGGCGGCAGCAGGAACATATTCGGTTTTCCAACCTCCACAGTATACGCATGAGTTCAATCGCCTTTATTTTCCGGAGCCTACGGGTTGCTCTTTATCTTCTTGCTGCCGTCTGCTCCGTCTCCGCTGTTTTCGTCGAGAGAGTTCTACTGTTCATCGGCAACAGTTTTACGATTGGGCAGGAGGAGACCTTACCGTTCCTGACATTTTTGATGCTTTGGGCAATGCCGCCGGATATGAAGATCAGACAACAGTGATCCGTGCCGTCGGTGGAAAAGACTATCAGGATCACTACGAGAATCGTTTTATAAAGATACATTTCTCCGGTCAGACCCGGTAGGTTTTAAAGGAATCTGGATCCTCGCTACTGCTTTTCTGGAGACGCCGGGTAAGCTGTGCTTGATGGAGGTCGGAGGGTTGGAGACCTTCCGAAGGGATGGCTTCCCACCAAAGCCCAGAGATGTCTTTCGAGCTGGGTCCCTGACTGTCGAGGCCTACAAAGTTTACTTCTTCGGGGCCGAATTCGGGGCCCGGGTGGGAGATGGCTTTTTGACTGGAGATGCCCCAGAACGTGGCTCCTCGTCCTGTGTGTTTTCCCCGCCGAGGCCCCCCTCCAAATCGCCAGACCGACTCGCCCTTCCCGACATCGACTTGGGTGAAGAGGTTTCGGTTTGGGCAGAGGCGGTGATGGTCGAGAGATAAGTCCAGACCTCTTCCTCGTTTGACGACATTGCCGTTCGCCCCGTTTTCGACGGTGATGTCGTGGATGAATCGAGTTTGGAAATCGAAATTCTGGAGCAAGTTGTCCTGCGAATGATTACTGAAGGAAACGCCGTGATGACCCGCGTCACCCTCAGTTTTCGGGCGATTCGAAGTCAGGGTGAGGCCGTCAATTGTGGAGAAATGACTTTTCAGGAAGATTCCACTGTCGGCATTGTGGATTTCAACATCTCGAACCCAGCAATGGGCTGCCTCGTCGATGGCAACCGCGTTCATACCCCATTCCTTGAAATGTCCGCCATAAGGTTCGGTAGGAAATTTAATACTTAGATTTTCGATCCCGCATTCGGTCACTTCGGGGGCGAATGTCATGATCTCGGCATTCCACTCCAGTCGGATGTCAAAGGGAAGAAAACGTTCGAGAATAATTTGCTTTCCGCGTATGTGTTGAATGCGTGTAACAAAGGTGGTCCGTTGGTATAGGCTCAAGTCTTCGATATTCTCCCATTCGTCGTCGACATAGAGGTGTCGGATGATCGAAGCATCGCCGCTGTCTTCCATTTGAATCGTCACCATTTGCCCCGCGTTTAAACCACTGGTATCTTTGACGGTTAGGATTTGGGCGCCTCTTACTGCTTCCGCGGTAATTTTGGTGATGGGTTTGTGCTCCAGTTGGCCGTGAATCCAGATAAAACCACCGGACCAGGAATAGCTTGAGGTTTTCAGGCCTTCCGTCGTGGATGACATTCTCGGGCGCACCATCTCAAGCTTTGTCGTGGGGAGAATAATGGTGTTCTTGGAGCCTTCCCCGCGCAATACAACATTGGGCTTCCGGATCCAGAGAATGTCGCTAATGATAAACTGGCCTTTGGGAATCTCAATGGCCAGACCGTCGCTCTCCGCGATGGCTCGACGGAACGCTTCTGTGCAGTCGGTTTGACCGTCTCCAACGGCGCCGAAATCAAGGACACTGATCCCTGATTGAGGTTCTGGAATTGGCTGTTCGCCAGAATGGTATCCAGCGAAAGAAAAGTCGGGCAGACGCCCCTGGGGATCCCATTTTTCACCAGATTTACCCCAAAGATCAGAATGGGTGGCATTCATCGTATCGGAAAACGCTAGGTTTAAAATTTAAAATAACAGGTGGGTTCGCAATCGTTGGCGCTAGCATCGGTGGGGTGCCCAGAGATTTCGCAGAAAATAGGCGACCATTTTGGGTTGTTGCTCCCGGGTAAATACACTCTCTTTTTTCCGTTCGCGCGGCAGAAGTTTTGAGGCGTTCGGAAATCGGCGAAATTCCAGATTTTGTTTAAGTTGGAGAGATCGTGGGTGAAGGTCCGTTGGGGAAAGAGCATGCGAATTCGTTGATGATGGGTCGAAAGAGAAAAACGATCGGGAGAATTTCTCCCGATCGTTAGCAGCAGCAGAAAGCTAAAGGCTGATCAGGGGCTCTTAATCGTATCTCATCGGGAATTGAAAACTTTTAGTCCGTAGATTAGGGAATGCTTGGGAAGGCCGTGTCGGAGGGACACACCGATTCAGATGAGCGGCGATTCTAGCCGGCGTGATGAAAAAAAGAGGAGTCCAGCGGAGTTGTTACAGTCACAATTCTCAGGATGAAGGGTTTCTGCCGAGAATTTTGCGACTCATTCTAGAGGAGTCGCCGTTGGCTCTGGAATCAGGTTTTCGGTGAGCAAAGAGGGTTTTGGATTCTCTTTGTTGGATTCACGGCTGCTCAATTTAAGATCAGTCTGCGGCTCGGGCCATCGTCAACTGATCAGAGTAGATTCAACCTTCCCCTAAATTAGTTTGAGGCCGAGCCAGACGTTTTTTTGGGGGCTTAGCAAATCAAAAAAATGCTCCGGCAGAAGCGAAGGCAGACGAGAACCTGACCGTCGGAGGGACAGTGGATCGTCCACAGATGCTTCTAAGTCGAATATTCAATTCCGGGCAACGCATCTCCACTATTGAAATGTGACAGTAACTTTTTGGTTGCCATTCTCCTGTGTTCCCGACTGCAGTCTGGTCGAAATTCGCTCAGGTTACTGAGGTGGCCCCATGGTCTGCGGATTTCCCCGTATCGTAATCCCCTGAACCTGTATTGTCGTCATGCTCTCCATTGATTATTTTGTCCTCGCTATCTACCTCGCCGGAATTTTTGGGGTGGGGCTCTTCTTGTCTTCCAAGAACAAGAGTTCTGCGGACATGTTTGCGGCGGGCGGGGAGTCTCCATGGTGGACGTCGGGATTGAGTTCCTTCATGACGATGTTCTCGGCGGGGACTTTCGTTGTCTGGGGAGGTATCGCCTACGAACACGGTTTCGTAGCCGTGATGATCAACTTTTGCTACGGGGTAGCGGCGATTCTTGTCGGATATTTTGTCGCGGGGCACTGGAAGCGAATGGGGGTCAAGACCCCGGCTGAGTTCATTGAGCTCCGCTTTGGTCCGGGAGCCGTCCAATTCTACACTTGGGCAATGATGGTTTTCCGGATCGTGGGAGTGGCAGTTTCGCTGTATTCATTGTCCATTGTTCTGGTCGCGATGATGCCTTTGGAGGCGGGTAATCCGCTTCGGGATCCGGCCACCGGAAATCTCTCTCTCATGTGGGCGATCGTAATCTTCGGTGGGATTGTTGTGATCTATACCATGGCGGGCGGGCTTTGGGCGGTTTTGATGACGGATGTGCTCCAGTTTATCGTCCTCAATCTTGCGGTCCTGTTCATTGTGCCACTGGCCTTTGGCAGTGTCGGCGGAGTCGGTGCATTTTTAGAGAAAGCTCCAGACGGCTTCTTCGCGCTGACGAGCGACAAATACACCGTCTTCTTCCTTTTTGGTTGGGTCATTATCCATTTCTTCATGATTGGTGCGGAATGGGCTTTCGCCCAGCGGTTCATTTGTGTCTCGAGCGAGAAGGACGCGAAGAAGAGCTGTTTTCTTTTTGGAGGCTTATACCTGCTAAGCCCGTTGCTCTGGCTTCTGCCACCGATGATTTATCGCACCATCGATCCCAATGCCGATCCGCAGGAAGCCTATATCCTGGCCTGTCGGGCGGTGCTTCCGGCCGGGATGGTCGGCTTGATGGTCGCGGCCATGTTTTCGGCAACTGCCAGTATGGTCAGTTCCCAGTTGAACGTCTTCGCGGGAGTCCTGACTGACGAGATGTATCGACGGATCTTTAAGCCCGAGGCGACGGATCGACAACTCGTTCGGGTAGGCCGCATCTTCACAATCTTATTGGGGGCGGTCCTGATCGGCGTTTCTCTGATGATTCCCTATCTGGGAGGAGCGGAAAAGGTCGTCGTGGCCATCACTAGTTTGATGGTGGGGCCTCTATTGGCACCGACGATCTGGGGCCTCTTTAGTCGGCGAATCGGCATCCGGGCGATCTGGACGACCGTAGCCGTTAGTTTTGTTCTGGGTCTCCTCCTGAAAATGGGACTCTCATCCGGAGGATTTCTTGTCTTTGGGCAAACCTCCCGGTTAGCGGAATGGGTCCAGACAAATGGGACAATGGTCGATCTCTTGATCGGGGTCGCCATTCCGGTCGTGATTCTTACCGCGATGCATTTCTGGCGAGGAGAAACCTCGGCAGGTTGGATCCGGATCGAGCAGCAGGTTAGTGAGGTGATCGCCGCGGGGAAAACGACCGTAGCCAGCACTCTTCCCGCAGTGATCGTCGGAGGGTGTATTTTTCTGTGCGGGATCCTGATGTTCGGCCTCATCCCGTTTAATCGCGAGGGTCGACTGATCCTGGCCATCTTCGGGGCCGTCCTCTTCCTGATTTCCGGAGGCATATTTTTGCTCATACAGATCCAGAAAAAACGAAACGCTGGATGACCGTTTCAGAATCCTCCTTCGGGAGTCCATATGGGTTGGTCGAACGAGGACAGTAGTTAGTTTCTGCTCACCACCTGGATCAAGGTGACTAAATCCTGAGGTCTATGGGATTACTCCCATCGAAATGCCGCATTGAGTTGCGGGATGAGGCGATTGGGGCTCCTTTTACTCTATGGCGGATGAAAACGAACCCCACCGTGTCATTTTGATCGCGGGCGTCACCGGAGGCATTGGTTCGGATCTCGCAGCCCGTTGTGCCGAAGCGGGATGGGAGGTCGCTGGGTTTTCCCGGTCGGCCGAGAATCTGGAGGCCCTGAGAGAGAAAATTCCAGAGCTTACGTGCTTTGAGGCGAATGCGTGTGAATCAAATGCGGTGCAAGGGGTTGTGGACAAGGTCATGGAGAAGTTCGGGCGCGTCGACGCTTACGTGCATTGTGTCGGATCCTTTTTGCTCAAGCCGGCTCACAGTTGTTCCGACGAGGAATTTGGCGAAACGCTGATGTTGAATCTGAACTCGGCATTCTTCGGGCTGCGGGCTGTGGTAAGACCGATGATGAAGGGAGATGGGGGCGCGATCACTCTGATCAGTTCGGTCGCAGCGATGGCTGGCATGCCGAGCCACGAAGCCATTGCCGCGGCGAAGGGAGGCATCAATGGCCTGGTGCGGAGTGCCGCCTCGACCTATGCCAACAAGGGCATTCGGGTGAACGCTGTTGCCCCCGGTATGGTCGAGTCCAACCTGTCCAAGCCCCTTCTCGGATCTGAACAGTCTCGAAATATGGCCATCTCTATGCATCCATTGGTCTCATTCCTGCGGCCTGCGGGGGATCTTCTCTGGTTTCGTGGGTGCCGGGTGGATACCATGACCAGACCGATAGTTATCCTTATGACGATGCGATTGTCAGGATGCGTCTCGCAATGGAGATGGGGACGTTGAAGGGTATCCTCTGGCATCAGGGAGAATCGGACAGTCGCTCGGGGCGAGCCGAAGAGTATGAGGCCCACTTGCGTGAATTATTCGAGCGGTTTCGGGAAGAGTTTGACGACCCCGATCTACCGATTCTGGTGGGGTAACTCGGCCAGTTTCGTAGGTGGAATCCGAGTCGGCAAATGGTGAATGATTCTCAGATCGCCGTTGCCGAGGATATGGAAAAAGTCATCTTTGTGAAAAGAGATGGATTGACCTCACTCGAGGATCGAACTCATTTCGATACGCGATCACAGATCGAGTTTGGAAAGCGCTACGCGGATGCCTACTTGTCTCTTGAGGATCGCAAAGGCGGACAGTAAGAAGATTCGTTTGGATCTCCCGACAGCACCTTTATAGTTGTCGATTGTGGGAGGCCGTGACTTTTGCTCTACGCTTTGGGCAGCTCCCGGAATTCGCCCTCTGCGGGGGCGATTTTGCTTACGAGTACGATACTGATCCAAGAGAAGATGAAGCCAGGGAGGATTTCATAGAGCCCGGGGCCACCGAGGAAGGACTGGTTCCAGCCCATTGCAATCCAGAGGATAACCGTACACGCGCCGACTACCATTCCCGCCAGCGCGCCTGTGCCGGACATTTTCTTCCAGAGGAGGGATAGGATGATCAAGGGGCCGAATGCAGCACCAAATCCCGCCCAAGCATTCGCTACGAGGGCCAGGACCTCCGATCCTGGATTGACGGAAATCAAGGCCGCTACGACACCGACGAGGAGCACGCTGATACGCCCTGTCGTGACGAGTTGCTTTTCGGTCGCCTGCTTGTTCATGAAGATGCGATAGAAATCCTCCGTGAGTGAAGATGAGGAGACCAGGAGCTGGCTCGAAATGGTGGACATGATTGCTGCCAGGAGTGCGGCATAGAGAAAGCCCGTCACCAAAGGGTGGAATAGCAGATCCGCTAGAACAATGAAGATGGTCTCGGGGTCGGAGAGGACAATCCCATTCCGCTCCGTATAAGCGCGGCCAAAGATACCCAAGCAGATTGCGCCCAATAGGGTGATGCCCATCCAACCCATGGCAATATTTCGGGCTTTGGGAACGTCCTTTACGGATCGAACGGCCATGAAGCGGACAATAATGTGAGGTTGCCCGAAGTAGCCAAGGCCCCAAGCCACAGCGGAAAGAAAGCCAAAGAAAGTCAGACCATGGAAGAGGGAGAGGAAGTTCGGATCGATGGTCCGAAGTCGATTCGCCGCCGCGCTCATGCCATCGCCCTGACCTGTGGTGAGGATGACCCATGGCATGATGACCAAGGCCAGCATCATGATGCAACCTTGGGCAAAGTCGGTTAGGCTCACAGCGAGGAAGCCGCCGACAACCGTATAGCTGAGGACGATGATGAGGGTAAACCAGATCCCAAATTGATAGTCGCTCATGAAGCCGAAGTTGATGAGCTCCCCGAATGCACTGGCAAATAGTTTCCCTCCGGCGACCAGTCCTGAGGCCGTGTAGACCACAAAGAAGACAACCACAATCACCGCAGAAACCATACGCAAGGCTAGGGAGCGGGAGGGAAAGCGGTTGGCGAGAAACTCCGGTACGGTGAGGGAGTTATCGTAACGCTCCGTCTGCTCGCGGAGGCGGGGTGCTACAATGATCCAGTTGAGCAAAGCACCGACGAAGAGACCAATGCCAATCCAGGCTTCGATCAAGCCAGCGGCATAGAGTGCTCCCGGGAGTCCGAGTAGGAGCCATCCTGACATATCCGAGGCCCCGGCTGAGAGCGCTGCGACAGCAGGAGGCAATTTTCGCCCCCCGAGCATATATCCCTCAGAATTCGAGGTCGCTTTCTTCGCCGCGTAAAAGCCGATGGCGATCATGAGAATGAAGTAGGCGAAGAGACTGGTCCAAATTCCGAGTTCCATATTCCAATAATGAAGGTGCTGAAGATCTTGATCTGTAACAGTGATCTCTTCAGGAGGGCAAAAGAAAAGAGATCTCCGTGCGATCCGCTGGGTTAGAGTCAACGTATGGGTGGGATGGGGCCAGATTCTCAGCGGTCCCCATTTTCCACCCCGGGCTTCGTGAATGCTCTCATTCTACCAAGGGGGTTTTTGCGGATTTCGCTTCGCTGGAGCTGCCGGACCTAGATGCAGTCTGGTCGTATTTAGCAAAGGGAAGATCCCGAGATATCTGATCGACCTGGGTCGTTCATTGTTGGAGTTCAGACGATGTCGTACGTCTCTTTATCCATTTGTACTTCGGTAGCTTGTATTTGTCGCTGTAATATGCCCGTGAAGAAATACTGATTCTCACTCTATCAGGATTCCCTTTGTATCCCCGGCGAACATCCAAGTGAAGCGCTCCGGAGCAAACCATCGGCAGTTGGTGGTCTTTCCGAGCACGACAACTCGGGGTGATCCAGGATGAAGGCATGGCCAACCTCTCTCATGAAGGATTGTCTTTCTTTTTCTGAACACTCCTGAGGACAGGTCGCATCCCGAAGAGACCGTCCCACAAGGGGAAATTTGGATAAGCGTTAACGTGCAGAATTAAGAAAATGGTCGGATCAAAGATTGCATAATGCAATGGATGGATCCGAGCCCTAAAACCCCAAATGGGAGGAAATAGGCTCTGCGGATGCCGGAGAAGAGGCGTGGGGAGTTCGGTGTGTAGCCTGAAATCACGGATTGGCATGAAATTCGCGCACTGAATGGTTACTTATGCCAACCGTAGAAATCCAATCGATCCAATCGTTAAACTATAATGTTCGTCAGTTTCGGACGGAAAAGCCGGACGGCTACGAATTTACCCCGGGCCAGGCGACTTTGGTGGCCATTGACCGGGAAGGCCTACGGGAGGAAAAACGGCCGTTTACTTTTACTTCCTTACCCGACGATGACTTCCTCGAATTCACCATTAAAACGTATCCCTCTCACGAAGGGGTTACGGACAAACTAAAGGAACTGAATCGGGGTGAACATCTGATTCTCGAAGATCCGTGGGGAGCGATCCAATTTAAAGGTAAGGGGACGTTCATCGCCGGAGGAGCCGGAGTCACTCCTATGCTCGCCATTCTCCGCAACGAAGCTTCCAAGGGGTCGGACGCTGTGAGCCGTCTGATCTTCTCCAATAAGAAGGAAAAAGATTTGTTCTTGGAGGAGGAACTCAAGACCGTTTCGGAGGGTCGTCTCCTATTGACGTTCACGGATCAGGAAGTCGATGAAGCCGAATATGGTCGAGTCGATGAGGGGTTTCTTCGCAAGCATGTCAGTGATTTTAATCAATATTTCTACGTTTGCGGCCCGCCCGAGATGGTTGAATCCGTCGAAGAAGATCTGGAAAAGCTCGGCGCAGATCCGGATAAGATTGTTACGGAAGAGTCGTAAACGAGAACTCTTCGGTTAGCCGGCGCGGCGAAAGGTTGACTCGATTGTCGCTCTTTTTTCGCGCGGTTTCGTTGTCTCAAATCTACTTGTGAACCAGTTCACCTGTACGGTTGGTTGTTCTGATCGTAACGCGAATGCTTTAGGGGCTCTGCTCGATAGAATGAAGGTTTCCTTGCGCTGATGCATCGGTTCATTGTCGGGCTTGTCGGAGCAATCCACTCGATCCGTCGAAATTTCGCTCTGATTTAGAGAAGAGCTTTTGCTCAAGAGGCAATCGGGAGAAGACAGTTTGTGTCTCTACGAAGAGATGATCGGAGCATAGCGATTTACTCTCCCCAATGTTCTTTCTCTACGAGGCGGATTGTTTTCCGAATTTGATCCGGTCGGAAAGGCTTTTGGATGAAATGTCGCGCCCCGCGTCGTTTTGCTTCGGGCAAGATATTAGGAGACATATGGGCGGTAAATATGACGACTGGAATCTGTGAGCCTCTCGCCTGTAACTCTTCCATGTAGTCCAAGCCATCCGTCTTCCCGAGCATCCGGTCAAGGATGATCGCATGGACCTTTTTCTCTGTGAGAATCTGGTCCGCTTGTTGGGGATTGTAAGCGGTGTAAGCGCGATGTCCGGTTGTTCTCACAATCAGAGCCGTGACCGCGAGTACATTCTCTTCGTCGTCTATTATTAGAACATTCAATGGTTTTGCCTCATGAGGTTACCTGCATAAGCCATACCACCGGCTTAGTCTTTTTTCGCTGTAGAGAATCTCTTCCTTTTTTACTTTGCCCCATCGGTTGGCAGAAGCCGCCATTACAGGGCTGAGTGCCAAGCGACGGATTTGAATTAATCTTTAGTCTCAGAAGGCACGTAACCAAGACGGTAGGTTATTCTCGTGCAGGATGCACGAAGAGGGGGGCCTGATACCGAATTTAGGAAGTTTTGATCGTTATGGAGGGATGGGAAATGAACCTGAGCAAGGCGGCCCAATTGGAGGCGGGTCTGGGACCCGTGCCATTTGGGCTAACGCTGCTCGGGCTCATTTCCCGCCCGTCCCAGGGGGATGCATCCAGAATCGAAGGTCGCGGCGTTGCAGGGATCGGAGCGTATCTCGATACGAATCAGATCCCTGCGCCTTGCGCTGCTTCGATTCTGCTCTGCACCATAACCGTCAAACCTTCCTAAATTCGGTATTACTCGTGCCGGGATGAAACCTTTTGATTCTATGCACGGTGGCGGCTGAAAAAGTTGAACCATGGGTGACTTCTGGCTCCGAACTGCAGTTTTTGGAACGGCTCTGCGAGCCTCCTCCTCGCGAAGGGAGCATTTACGGCTTTATCCCGAGGAATTCGTGGACTTAAGCCGAAACTTCGTGGGAAGCGGAAGGATAGTAGAACGAGACTGATGCCCGCTCCGAATCTCTAAGGGTTTCGAATCGGCCTCCCTTGGGAGTGATGATCTCGTGCGCAATTCGTAGACCAATGTCGGCACAATTCAGCATCCGGGCCTCCTTGCTCTCCAGTGGGATCTCGAAGAGGTTCTCGGATAAAAAGTCATCCAGAGCATCGCTGGGAGTGGAGACGCCGATACGGCAGAATCCTCCGGATAGGGACACCTCAGAATCAACAGTCAGCTTTGCACTTCCTCGGGAATATTTCAGGACACTGGCGAAAAGCAGGTGGATTGCCATTCGAGCGATGTCGCTCTGCATATAGACCCATGGACTGCTGGAAGCATACTTTCGCTCGATCAGTTTTTCAAATGAGCTGGTTTGTTGTTGAAATTGGTCGATGACCGCTTCGATCAACTCATGAAGATTGATGGTCTCCGGAGTCATCCGTGGGCGAATCTCGGAACCGCTTGATCGGATAAGATCCAGAACATTTTGAATGGTGCCAATCTCCCGGTCCAAGTCTTGCTTTGCCCGTTCGACCATGTCGGTCTGAGTTGGGTTCAGATCTCCGATTTTCTTTTCAGCGAGTACGTAGAGCGCCAGACGCGCACTCGTAAGAGGCGTGTTTAATTCGTGGCTGATGCTGGCAAAAAGATTATCTCGCACTTTCTCGGCTCGAACCCATTCGGTTTCGTCATTCAAAATGCAGGCGATCGGCTGCATTGAGGAGGATTGGTGATCTCCCCAATTGAAATCAGTTTTGAGGGGAAAGATTCTGGGTAGAAAGTAGCGTTGTCCTTCCTTTGAATCCATCCAGATCAGTTCGGTTTCATGCTCGGCCCGGAAGGATTTGCCTGATTGAGCCGTCCGCACGATCTGACTGAGTAACATCGGTGGGATGAAATTCTCGTATCCCTCCCAGAATCTCTTTGCCTGTTCGTTCTTTGCCAAGAGGTTGGCGTCCTGATCGAAGAGGAGGACCGGATCCGGCATATGGGTAAAGACCGCTTCCAGTGCATGCCATGCCTCTGAGGCGTCCGTCCCCAAGGTCTCTGCAAGGGCACGGGTAATCGATTCCTCCGGAATCGGATGATCGGGAAGAGCGGTTTTATTTTCCCGCTTTGCGTGGTCCTTACGGATACTCATAAAATGTTGAGGTTACCTCTTCGGTTTCCCGGTTGCCGCGAACCGTGGAGCCCGATTTGGAAAAATTGAAGGATGAAAGGTAAGATCGAATGCCCATGCCGTCATGATGCGAAAAGAAAACGGCGAGAATGAGCTTGTTTCAGCATCTCCCTGAAAGGCTCTCAGAACTTTGTTTGATTTCCCGCACCTTCAGGAGCGACGCTGTCTCCACTACGCCAGTCCCATACGTTTCCTCTTCCGGTAGAGAGTAGCCGTGTCGATCTCGAGGATGCGCGCGGCTTGCTCGAGACTTTCGGCCTTTTCCAAAATTAGCCGAATATGCTCTTCTTCCAGTCTGGCGAGGGGAACGGAGTGTCCTGGGCGGATGGAAGACTCTTCTCGCTCTTGGAGGCTGCTGGGTAGGTGATGAGGCCCGATTTCGTCGTTTTCGGAAAGGATGCTCGCACGTTCGACGACATTCCGCATTTCACGGAGATTTCCCGGCCAGCCGTATTCCAGCAGGGTATTTTGGGCTTCTTGGCTGAAATGTAGATTCGGGCGTTTCGATTCGCCCGCAAAATACGCGAGATAGTTCTCGGCAAGAGGAAGAATGTCGGATGGTCGCTCAACGAGGGGAGGGAGGGAGAGTTCGATAACTTTCAATCGATAGTAGAGATCGACTCGGAACCGTCCGGCTTCGACCTCCGCTTCAAGATTTCGGTTGGTTGCTGCGATGACCCGGACATTGCTCGAACGCGTCTGAGTTTCGCCGACTCTCTCATACTCCTTTTCTTGCAGGAGTCTCAGCAGTTTTGGCTGAATTTCCTGGGGAAGCTCACCGATCTCGTCGAGAAAGAGGGTTCCTTTATTTGCAGCGGCAACTTTTCCCCATGTGTCGGAAACCGCTCCAGTGAAGGCACCTTTCATGTGTCCAAAGAGTTCGCTTTCCAAAAGGTCCCGGGAGAGCGAGGGGCAATTCACTGTGACGAAGGGTTCTTGGGATCGGGAACTCAACGAGTGAAGATGCCGGGCCAAAACGGTTTTTCCTGTGCCGCTTTGGCCGAGAATCAAAAGGTTCGCTTCGGAGCTGGCAGCTTTTTCCGCCACTGCCAGAGTTTTCTGGACGCTCTCTTGCCTGGATTCGAAGAGGATGGTGGAGCGTTTCTTGGTGCCGGCAGGGGCGGTTTTCGCGGGAACAGCTTCTACGTGTCGGTCCTCATGGATCCGATCGAGCATCTGCTTGATATCTTTCGGGTAGAAAGGTTTCTGAATGTAATCGGTGGCCCCGCTTTTCAGAGCATCGATTGCAGATTCTACCGAGGAGTAGGCCGTGAAAACGATTGCCGGTAATTGGATGCCCTCATTTCGGACCGACTTTAGGAAATCAAGTCCACTTTCTTTGCCCAGACGCATATCCAGAAACATGGCATGGATGTCCTTTTCTTTCAGCTGCCGCATGGCCTGCCGGGGATTATGGGCGGTGAAGGCCTGGTACCCGATACTTGTCACCGTAGCCGCCATGGTCTCCAGAATATTCTTCTCATCATCAACGATGAGGACGTTCATGCTTCCTTCGGCTTTATCAGGGGTGATGGATTGCAGACGGGTCTGACGGGAAGAGGTGGATGATGGTGAACCTGCAGCGGATGACCCGTTAGCCTTCGATTCTGGGGTATCTTGAACAGCTCCAATTGACATTGAATCAATGGTGCTCCGCTTCTCCGAAAGCTGCAAGGGGTTCGGCTTCCTACTTTCGGATGACGGGTTCTGAGACGTTCTCGAGAGTCGATGCTGTCCAATTGCCTAACTTATCGAGATTTGATCGAAGAATGGCATTTTGTTAAAATTCATAAGAAAGCAGAGTTGATTCAAACTGCCATGCTAACCGCTGTGCTGAAAGCGGCGAAGAGGTTTACGTAAATCTATGACAGATGCACTTCCTTCTCTGCCAAGGATCCTGCTCCCCAAAAAGTGCCGATCAAACGCTAGGGAGCATTATCGAAATATCGAAGAACTCAACGAGCAGGGCTTCTCACGGCAATGTCATCACCGAAGGCTTCCATCGGAAAATGAGACTTATTCAAAGAAGAGCATGAGGCTTCAGAAACTTTGAAAATTACCGCACTGCGCGTCCTCGCTCAGTGCGGATGAGCACACAAGAATCCTAAAATCATGACCCGGCACCGGTCTTCCTCAAAGTTTGGGGACATGAGGGGCAAAGACCATCATGTCCCCAATGAATAACCTAACAGGAATAGCAGGCTACGAAGTGATCTCGCAGCGATGCAAATCGGATTTGGACGAGTTGGAGGCGGTTCTGGAGAGGGAGCCTGAGAGATGCCCTTACTGCGCGGCCCCGGGGCCGCGCAGTAAGGGCCGTTATCTTCGGAAGGTGCGTCATCGAAGTGGTTATGTTCGTTCAACTTTTTTGTTGGTGCACACCCGCCGTTTCTGGTGCTGGAGGTGCAAGCGGAGTTTCCTTCCCACGCTTCCGGGCATCCGTCCTTATCGCCAGAGCTCGGAGCTCTTTCGCAAGGAAGTCCACCAGCGCCACGAAGACGGGATCTGCGCGAGCACTTTGGCCAAGAGGGAGCGAATCGGGCAGGCTACGGTCGAACGGATTTATCACCAGCACACCGAGCTGGAGGTGCGCAAACGTTCCAACCGGGATTGCCCCCGGATGCTCGGAATCGACGAGCATACCCTGGGCAAAAAGAACCGCTTTTGCACCACCTTCTGCGACCTCGGCAACAATCGGGTCTTCGAGGTCAGGCCCGGTCGCAGCGAAAAGGAGCTCTC